>JANOUJ010000474.1:0-1971 GCA_031416815.1 Chitinophagaceae bacterium | reverse complement strand
CCATGGAGCAGGTATAATACACATCACTATTCTCAACATGCTTATCATGCTTTTTGCCTGAACAGGCTATTAAAAAACCAATAAAAAATATTAGTATAAAACGCATAACTACTTGTTTACTTTAATAAAGCTTTCGCTGTCCATTAAAAATTGGGCTTTTATTGCTACAGAATCAGTTTCGGATAACCCGCCTGTAATTTGTATGTTATTATCAATTGTTATCCCGGTAGTAACTTTCAAGGGCCTGAAGCCATCAGTTACTTTCAAAAAAACGATTCTGTCAATACCCAATGAGGTTACGGCTTCCTTTGGCAACCAATAACTCATTGCCGGGTTTGAAAAGATCAACCCTCGCACCTGGCTCCCCACCGGTAAGCGCAGGCTGGAATTATCAAAGTAAACCCTTGCGGAAGTAGTCCGGCTCCCTTCCCTATAAAAAGGCTCTATAAAATCAATATGCCCCTGGAAAGCCTTGTCTGGTGAAGCTTCCGGTGTTATTTTTACCAACTGTCCTTTTTGAACCAAAGCCTGGCCATCAGTATAAATATCTAATAATGCCCATGCCTTTGAAGGATTGTAAACACTAAAAAGACCTTGTCCCTTTTTCACATACATACCTTCTTTTAAATTTAATAATTCTGTACTTGGATTAATTGCAGTCATAGATGATGAAGATGCCTTCGGGCTCATTGCGGCAGCACCATCGCCGGCATTATGTAGATGTCCGCTTACATTGCTATAGACTGTTACAGCAAACAAGGGTTTGCCTGTTTCCATTATTCTTTGTAACTGTCCAGAACTCATGCCCAACAGTAATAATTTTTGTTTGGCTGCTGCTAACAGTGAACCATTGCCTGCATCATTTTTTAAAATGAACAGTAAATTCTGTTGTGCAGTAAGCAGCTCGGGGCTGTAGATCTCAATTATTTTTTGTCCTGCTTTAATGTACTGGTATTTATACCGTATATATAATTTTTCTATCCTCCCGTTTATCCTTGCTGAAATATTTCCGATCATACGGGTATCGTACTCTACCCTTCCAAGCGCATCTATTTTGGCCACTTCCTCTTCTTTTTTAATAGTAGTAACCGGGATAGTGGAAATAACATACTGGTTTGTAGGTTTTAATAATGATTCTAATTGTACACCGGTAATTGATGCCGCATCCATTTCTTTTTTTACCAGTTGCATTCCACAAATGGGGCAATTGCCTGGTTTATCACGAATGATTTGAGGATGCATAGAACAGGTATATAGCTCTTTGCCTTTATCTGCATTCGTGTGTTGTGTATGATCTACTTTTTTATCGCTATTACATGCCTGTAAAAGCAGTAATAAAGAACAGACAAGTTGTATAATGATGCGTTGCATGTTACTTGATTTCTAAAATGCGTTCTAATTGAGCCTGGTTGGTTAAAAGCTGTTGTAATTGATTCAGGTATTCTAACTGTGTCATGTATAAAGTTTCCCAGGCATCAAAAAGCATGAACAGTTCTTCTGTATTTTGCTCATACCCCAATTGCATGGTTTTATAATTATTCTTCAATGCAGGTATGATATTCTCCTCGTACAATTTCAATTGCTTTGTTTTTAAAGCTATTTCATTACGCATACTATAGGCCATTCCACTGTATTCATTCAGCATCATTAGTTTTTGCGATTGCAATGCAACGGCTTTCCATTTCAGGCTTTCTATATTGGCCTTATTCATTTTGGAAGACCACCTGGCCAAAGGCAGTTTAACCATACCCATTAAAGAAAACTGCATGGGAAAACCCCCAAACCCAAACATGTGATCGTAGCGGATACCAAATTGCGGCTTCAGGCTTTGTCTTTCTGTTTCCTGTTTTAAAAAAGTAAGATTGATGTCTTTATCAATGGCTTTAAAATTGCTGCGGTTGCTGTAGAAAAGCGTGCTGTCAAATACCGTGTTTGAATAATCGTTTAACTGATAAGTGGTATCAATATCAA
>JANOUJ010000473.1:0-6406 GCA_031416815.1 Chitinophagaceae bacterium | reverse complement strand
CGATGAGTGGGGCAACCCGGCAAATAAGGAAAATTATATGTACATGAAATCTTATTCGCCTTACGATAATGTAACCAAACAGGCATACCCCAACATGCTGGTAACAACCGGCCTGCACGACAGCCAGGTACAATATTTTGAGCCGGCCAAATGGGTTGCCAAACTGCGTGAAATGAAAACAGATAAAAACAAGCTGATGCTGTACACCAATATGGAAGCCGGCCATGGCGGCGCCAGCGGAAGGTTTAAAGCTTTAAAGGACAGGGCAAGAGAATTCGCATTTTTATTTGCGCTGGAAGGGATCACGAAATAAAAATATAAGCTGAATTTAAAAGCCGTCTCATTTTTTTGGGACGGCTTTTAGTATATATGATTTAAAAAATATACCGGCTATTACTACCGTGAATAAACGAAAGCCAGGGTATATTCACCCACTTATGGATATTTGTAAAGGAATACCATAATTAAAGGTTATGTTACATTTGAAACCACACAAATAATGAAAAGACTATTCATTACATGTATTATTTTGGCAGGTGTATGCAATCCTGAACAGGCCCAAAGCCGGCCTTTCAATAAACTGCAAATACCTGTCTACATCCGGGATATTTATAAAATACTCTATAAATATAAGGGCTTCACAATAGCAATGTGATTCGTCATCGAACTTTTATCTTAAATTTTTTAAACCAGCCATCATGAAATTTTTATTCAGCATGATTATTTTTCTTTCGGGTTCTCTTTATGTTCATGCGCAAAAGCTTAGCAACAGAAAAGCCGCTGCCATAAGTTCTTTAAATAAAAAAGCAAAGGAAGCCGTTGGGAATATAAGGTTTTTTAAAAACGCCAAGAAGCTTACTATTGATGATGCATCCTTTACCGCAACAGAGATGGGGGTTAAAATAGAAGTTGTGCTTAATGAACCGGGTTTCCCAAAAAGCACCTGGACCAGTGAATTTAATCCGATTAATATTACTGCCATTGAGGATGTAAGCTTTCCGGATGAATCACCGGTTGGCCAGATCAGAATAACACTTGATTACAAGATTGGCTATAGAACCAGCTATAATAAAAAAGACGGGTTTGAACATTCTTATGAAGATCAGGTCTCTCTCAATTACCTGAAAATTGACAAAGACAATTATGACCAGATACGGGCTGCATTATTAAAGCTACAGGATATTTATAAAGAAGAAGAAAATGAACCATTAAAACCCCTCGCAAAAATCATGAACAGTTCTGATGAATTCTGGATATCAACCCAGGGCTCGTCCAACACATACGAACTCATGAGAGTTTATGTAACAGGTTGTACCATGCGGCTGGTGTATTACCTGAAAAGCATTGGAACTGCCGGCGATAAGACACAGATATACATAACCATTATTCCTTTTGACAACATAGATGACATACGACTAGACAAAAGTAAAAGCAAACCCAACTGCATTCTGCTGCAATCAGGTAAAAAAGGGTTTGAGACATTTGAATTAAAAGATAAAAAATACGTGCTGTCAACAGCGGTTAAAGAAATTCCATTATTTATTGATGTAACCTACGACTGGCGGCGTGATGACGTATTGGAAATGCTTAAAACTCAGGTAAGGGAATGCGGAGGAGGAAAGATTAAATTATAAGCTCACATACTTTTTACGGGAACTATTATAAATTTTATTAACTGCAAACTAAAAACCACAACATGAAAAAAATCTTATTTACAACGGCCCTGCTTTTTTTAACCTTTTTAACAAACGCCCAAACACTTGAGGGTGAATGGAAGTTTGAAAAAATTAAATTAGCTGGCGAGATGATTTATTTTGACAATTCAGATAAAGACAAAAAAAATCTAATTGAATCATGGATAAAAATGTTTACTAAAAACCTTGATGAAAAATCTGAAAAAGACGAAATGAAGAAAAACATAAATGACAACAAAGAAATGGTATATGCAAGCGCAAAAGAACAATTTGCAGGAATAATTGACTTTAAAATGAAATATGAAATTTATGATGGAAATAACATAGGAAAATTATATTTCAATGAATTAAACAATGATGAGAAAATGGAACTGGTGGTGTCGGAAATAGATATTACGGATAATATTTTAAAATTTTCTGACAGTAAAAGATTATTTGATACCGGCCGGCTTAAAATTTCATTAAAGGCTAACAAACTGGTATTAACTGATTTTGATGAACCCCCGATGGTTGTTTATTATGAAAAAAAATAACCCCTTTTCCACTAAAGCATCCACAACGATAATATTATCTCAAAAACCCTATCAGGTAAAATCCACCATTTAAAAAACACAAAATGAAAAAATTAAGTATTATTCTTTTGTCCTCATTTTTTCTTTGCAACGTTACAGCCCAGGAAACATTTCTAAAAAAAGTAGATGGAGAATATAAATATGGGCTTAAGGATAAGTCAGGCAAGCAAGTAACGGATGCTGTATATGATGAGATTGGCAAATTTTATGATGGAATTGCCAAGATCAAAGTGAAAGAAAAACTGGGATTGATCGGCGCTACAGGTAAGGAACTGGCATCTCCAAAATATGACGAAATGGGAGAATTGTATGATGATATGACCAATATTGATGTTAAGGTTGATGGCAAATGGGGAGTTATTGACCTTGCAGGAAATGAACTGGTTGCTCCAAAATATAATAACCCAATATACTTCGGGTATGCATCCGATGCCTTTATATCAATAATTGACCCTGCCGGCGAAAATGCCAGTGACAAATTATTTGGAGTAATAAATGATTCATATAAAGAGGTGATCTCTCCCAAGTATACTGAATTGGACGATATAGGCTCAGGATATTGTAAATTTAGTAAGGACCGTATCAATGTTAAATATGGCCTTTTAGATAGTGACGGCAAAGAAATATTTGCCATGAAGTATGATGATCTTTTTGCGAACTCGAAAGATATGATCAGCATAAAAAGGAATAACAAATGGTTTTTACTGGATAAAAAGGAAAATGCGATAAGCGATGTTGCATACGAAAATGTTTTTCGTTTACTTGAAGGAAGGGCTAAAGTAAAGAGAGCCGGTAAATATGGATTTATTGATGAAAAAGGGAATGAAGTTATTAGTTGTAAATATGATGCTGCCGAATATTTTAAAACATCCGGGAGTATAACTTATGTAGTAGTTCAGCTGGACGGCAGGAAGTATACTATAGATAAAAACGGGAATGAAAAATAAATGGAGTTATGGATTTTTAAGGGGGAACACGGTGCCTTGGTTCGTGTCTCACGAACCATTCGCAAAAGTGCTCACTGGGAAATAAGGGAATAAAAAAAATATTTGTTCGTGAGACACGAAGGCGGCAAAACACTCTTTTATTTTGTATTGTAAAGGAATACTAGAATTAAAGACTATGTTACAGTTGAAACTTGACAATAATGATACTCATGAAAAAAATCTTATTTACCTCACTCCTCTTTTCTTTGACCTTACTATCCAATGCTCAATCAAACCCAAAGGAAGAAAAAAAAATAACTGGGAAATGGAGAGTTCACGGAATAATAATTGATGACAAAACTTACGATGTGTCCTATTATGGGTTGGATGTAATCCTCACAGAATATATCAAAAGAATACTGCCGGGTTCTGAGGAAGACCCTAAAGAAAGAGCAAAGCAGTTATTGCAACCATTAGTGTATGTAACCTTAACATTCAATGGCAAAGGTGATTATATTATGGGTATGGATTATCTAGAAAGCCCAGGCACATACACTATAAACAAGGGAACACTCACCTTTTTGAAAAATAACGTGCCCGAATATAGTATGGAATACGTCTTCGAGGAAGATCACCTTATTTTATCATCTACAACTGATCCGTTAAAATTAAAAACAATTTACCGCAAGACTTACTTTTGATTAATATATTCTTCCTCAAAAAATAATTAGCTGGGATTTTCAACAACCAACAAGAGTAAGGCTACCCAATGGATACGATGCTTTTCCCTGTGGGTATATGAAAATGATTATAAGCTGATCATAAGCGGAGCTTCCCTGGGTAAAACACCCATACAGGAAGTAATGAATAAAGCATCTTAAAAATAGAGGATGAGGCTAAACGGAAAAGGTTATCAAGAAAAAATTGCCAGGATAAATATTTAAACTTAATAAACCCGTGCCTTGGTTCGTGTCTCACGAACCATTCAGAGAATAAAAAAGTATAGGTTCGTGAGACACGAACCAAGGCGGAGAAATAAGTAAAAACAGTAACAGGTTTAAAAATACCTATTTGTAGGTATTGGAGGCAGGGGTTGGTTAGACCATCTTTGGTTAATGAATACTTGCTAAAATTAAAGAGGCACAAAAATAAAACGATATGCAACCAAATTATTTTAAAATAAAACAAACCACAATGAAAAAACTAATCACAATTTGCCTATTTATGACTGCATCATTTATTGTAAAGGGTCAATCTAAACAAGAAGTATTCTCCAGCATTCAAAAATTATTAATAAAAGCCTCAGGCCAAAAAGTTCAGTCAAATAATGTGTTTGCAAAAAAGGATGATAAATTAGGCAAACAGGTTTTTACGGAAAATGAAGTAACCGTAAACACGATACCTGAAGGTAAAAGTAAATATGAATGGATTAATCGTGCAACCGAAATTAAGTGGAATGAGTTTTTAGATTATTTAATCTATACTGAATTCAAGAACTCCAATCTTCAAATTGTAAAACTTAATTTCAAAAAATGGTGTAAGACAGAGTATTTTACTAATGATAAAATGAGCGATGACAATCCATCAACTTCAAGTTCATTCGAATTTTATGTTTTAACTAGTGATAAGAAGGAAATGGAACAACTCCTTACCCGCCTTTATGACTTAAAAGAAAAGAAAGCAGATTCACAATTTAATAAAGAGATTGAAAAATTAAACAAACAACAGACAATTACCTGGTTAAAAGAAAAGTTGTCAGATAATATTGCAGGAGATACATATACAACTAGTATAAAACTTATTAGTTTAGATGATTGTAATTTAGTTTATGAGTATACAAATTTTGTTGGAAGAAAATATCAGGAAACAATGCCCACATCAATAGAATCTATTAGTAACTACAATAGACTCATTTACAGCAAGAAAATTTGCATTTCTAAAGCATTTGCGTTTGGGATAATTCAAGAAAAAGATGAAATAACATATAGTAATATTTCATTTTTAAGTATAAAATCTAATGATGAAGATCTCATTTCAAATATTGAATTTGCACTAAAACATTTAGCAAACTTTTGCAATTCGACGGAGGGTATTGAAAAAAAATCACAGGAATTTTTAAATACTATGGTGTTCATAGAAGGCGGCACATTTACCATGGGTAGTGACGATGTTTATGAAAAGCCTGCTCACAAGGTAACTGTCAGTAGTTTTTATATTGGTAAGTATGAAATAACCCAGGCACAGTGGCAGTCGGTAATGAGCAATAATCCCAGTAGTAAAGACTGTTCCAGTTGCCCTGTTGAGATGGTAAGTTGGGATGATATAAATATTTTTCTTCAAAAGATTAATTTAAAAACAGGCAAAAATTTTCGTTTACCCACTGAGGCTGAGTGGGAATATGCAGCCAGGGGTGGTAATAAAAGCCGTGGCTTTACCTATTCCGGCAGCAATGACCAGCAGGAAGCAGGCTGGAGCTACCTTAATTCCGGTAGCCAAATCCAGGCGGTAGGCCTTAAAAAAGCGAACGAGCTGGGCTTGTATGATATGAGCGGCAATGTATTTGAATGGTGCAAGGACTGGAAAAGTGATTATAGCAATAGCCCTTCTACCAATCCCCAAGGGCCTTCTTCAGGGACTTACCGGGTGATGCGTGGTGGCAGCTGGCGCGGCTCTGCTTCTAACTGCCGGGTGTCTTATCGCAACGCCCGCAGCCCTGCCGATCGTGAAGATATTCTTGGTTTCCGGGTGGTGGTTTCCGAGTAAATAGCGGTATCCTGAGCAGAGCCGAAGGGCATCCATCCTTTAAACTAAAGTGTTTTGCCAAAGAGGGAAGGATGGATGACTGGCCAATAAGACAATATGAAAGAGAGTTTTACTTTCGGCAAAGCCGAAATTTTTTGCAAAACTGAAATGCAGTATTAAGAACATTTAAGAATTTTAAATAAATCATGAAACCCAAATCAATAAAACAGATTTTTATTTTTCTCTTCCTGTTGTTTGTTACAACTACAGCGTTTTCGCAAAAAGAATTCTTTCGCTCTCAACAAACTTTTACCAAAGAGCAGATGAGCAGTTTTTATTCTTCTGTAACCATTCATGATAGCTTGGTTATTTTTAGTGCCAACGATTATCAGTTATATGCCTACAATAAAAAAGACGGGTCGCTGAAATGGTCTGTTGAAACCAATTATAAGTCTTCTATACCGGTATTTGT
>JANOUJ010000472.1:0-3989 GCA_031416815.1 Chitinophagaceae bacterium | reverse complement strand
TACATATTCATCCATGCTCACGGTTTCCCTGCTTTCAAAATCCATATCCATTTGCTGACCCTCACAAACTGCGCTGGCAGTGTTGTTGAAGAGGTACAACACTTTTTGTAACTGGGCCAGTTTTATTTTATTCAGATATTCGTATGCTTTTACAAACATCACATCGCCTGCAAGCAGGGCTGTTGATTCGCCATATTTGGTATGCACCGTCTCCATACCACGACGCATGGGCGCTTTATCCATGATGTCGTCATGTATCAAACTAAAGTTGTGAAAAAGTTCTATAGCGGCCGCTGCATTGTAAGCATCCGGATCAATCTCGTTGAATAACTGGTTACCCATTAATACGCACACGGGGCGTATTCTTTTGCCACCCAGGTTTAAAATATATTGTGCGGGGTCGTACAAAGTTTCCGGCTGACTGGGGAAATGCCGGATATTAAATTTTTCTTCGAAGAGTTTTGAGAGTTCTATAAATGAATGCATATGCTTAGCCACTAAGACACAAATACGCAAAGTATGCAGCGTGTTTGCAGTTTATAATTTTATTTCTTCTTTTTACCCGTTGATTTAACAGCTGTACCGTGTTTTGATCTACTGGCAGCTGGAGTTTTAACTTTTTCGTCTCTTGCCTTCTTCCCCAATGCACCGCCTGCTACCTTCTCAGTAACCCATTCATAATCCAATTGCCGCTTACTTAAATTGGCTGCCAACACTTTTATTTTCACCGCATCGCCCATCCTGAATTTTTGGCCGGTACGCATGCCAACCAGTGCATAATCGGTTTCATCCAGGCGGAAATCATCATAGGCACTCAGATCCCTTACAGTAACCATACCCTCACATTTATGTAAAACAGTTTCAACAAAAAAACCAAAGGAGGCAACACCGCTGATGATACCGTCAAACTCTTCACCCAGGTAATTCTTCATAAACTCAACCTGCTTGTATTTATTACCCGCCCTTTCAGCTTCCATGGCTTTGCGTTCCCTGTCGCTGCAATGTTTGCAACGTTCATCCATTTTTTTATCCAGCTTCAGGTCCTTTTCAAGACATTGTTGCAGTATACGATGCACCATCACGTCAGGATACCTGCGTATGGGTGAAGTAAAATGGCAATAAAACTCAAATCCCAATCCGTAATGGCCAATATTGGATGATGTGTAAACAGCTTTCGACATGGTTCTGATACCCAATTGCTCCAACACATGCTGCTCTGGTTTGCCCTGCACATCCTTCAGCATTTTATTGAAAGATGCAGCTACTGCACGTTCATCATGCAGATCAAAAGTGTAACCAAATTTTTTGGCGAAAGCCACAAAGGGTTTCAGTTTTTCATCATCGGGCGTATCATGAATGCGGTACGGAAAAGGAATGGGCTCTTTATTTACTTTTATCTTGGAAACATAAGATGCCACTGCCCTGTTGGCGAGCAGCATAAATTCTTCTATCAGTTTATGGGCATCCTTACTCTCTTTTACAATAATGCCGATGGGTTTTCCTTTTTCATCAAGTTCAAACCTCACTTCCTGCGATGAAAAATTAATGGCTCCTTCTTTAAAGCGTTCTGCCCTGAATTTTTTTGCCAGTTCGTTTAGTAAGACGATGGGTTTATAATGCAGGCCATCTTTCTTTTCAATAATATCCTGCACTTCATCATAAGTAAACCGGTGGTTACTGTGTATGATCGTGCGGCCCAGCCAGGTATGTTTAATTTCGGCCCGGTTGGTAATTTGAAAAACTGCGGAGAAGGTATATTTATCTTCGTGGGGCCTTAACGAACACAATTCATTGGATATTTTTTCGGGAAGCATGGGATTCACCCTGTCAGGCAAATACACACTGGTGGCTCTTTCGTAAGCAACTTTATCAAGCAACGTACCGGGTTTTACAAAATGGCTCACATCTGCAATGTGCACACCAATTTCATAATTTCCGTTATCGAGATTACGGATAGAGATAGCATCATCAAAATCTTTTGCATCCACGGGATCGATGGTAAAAGTTAGAATGTCCCTGAAATCTTTTCTTTTGCTGATCTCTTCCCTTGAAATATTTGGTTGTAGTTTTTTAACCTCAGCCAGTACCTCTGCATCAAAAGCAAGCGGAAAACCTGTTTCGATCAATATCTCCTTCATGGCCATATCATTCTCGTCTTCCGATTTCAATATACTCACTACTTCGCCGATCGGTTTCTTTTCAGACTTATCCCAGCTTACTAATTTTACTACTACCCTTTCATTATCCCTGGCGCCACTCAATTTATCAGCAGCTATATAAAAATCGGGTATTGGTTTTTCAGAAGCAGGAATAAAAAAAGCAAAGTTCTTGCTCATTTGTATGTTGCCGATGAATTCTGTTTGTTTACGCTCGGCCACATCCAAAATTTTGCCTTCCAGCCTTTTATCCTTTGACAATCCGCTGTTAACCTGAACCCTTACAATATCGCCATGAAAAGCCCGGTTAAAGTCGTTCGGCCGTACAATAATATCTTTATCATTACCTTCTACGATCACATATCCCATTCCACTTTTTGAAATATCGAGCCTGCCCTTTACAATTGCTGTTTGTGATGATTTTTTCCCGGCTGTTTTCTTCTTATGCATATTTCTTTTTTATGTTACCTGATTCTTATTACCGTTCAAGTAACAATTTATCTTTTTATAGATGCAATTTACCAACAAATTGCTACATTCGGAAAAATGAAGTCGTGCTGGCACAAACTAACGCTCCACAAAAAATAATTACCCGAACAATCTGGATACTGTCTTTGGTAAGTTTATTTACTGATATGGCCAGTGAAATGTTGTACCCGGTAATGCCGCTTTTTCTAAAACACATTGGCTATACTGCACTGTTCATAGGAGTTTTAGAAGGCGTTGCAGAATCGGTTGCCGGTTTAAGTAAAAGTTATTTTGGTAAACTGAGCGATAAAAGTGGCAAACGTTTACCTTTTGTGCAACTGGGTTATACCTTAAGCGCCATCAGTAAACCTATGCTGGCTATGTTTATTTATCCATGGTGGATATTTTTATCCCGAACCGTCGACAGGTTGGGAAAAGGTATAAGAACCGGGGCCAGGGATGCTTTATTGAGTGATGAATGTACAAAAGAAAATAAGGCGAGGGTTTTTGGCTTTCACCGGAGTTTAGATACTTTGGGCGCAGTTTTTGGGCCTGCTATTGCATTGATATACCTGTATTTTAATCCGGATAATTACAAAACACTTTTCCTGATCGCTTTTTTGCCGGGTTTGTTGGCCATCGCTGCTACTTTTTTAATAAAAGAAAAAAGGAACGCATTTGTAACGACAAACAACGCTCAACGAACAAAAGTCAGCTTCTTCGCCTTTGCGGATTATTGGAAAACCAGTTCACCCCAATATAAAAAATTAGTTACCGCATTATTAATATTTGCTTTGTTCAACAGCTCCGATGTTTTTCTTTTATTAAAGATGAAAGAAAGCGGCTTAAGTGATACGGCTGTAATTGGCGTATACATTTTTTATAACCTGGTGTTTGCGTTATTGGCTTATCCCATTGGCATACTGGCCGACCGCATCGGACTTAAAAAAATATTCATTACCGGTCTATTTGTTTTCGGCCTGGTTTATACCGGGTTTGCATTTAACAACAGCATGCCTGTTTTCTTTTTACTTTTTTTCCTGTATGGATTATATGCCGCCGCAACAGAAGGTATTTCCAAAGCATGGATAAGCAATATTGTTGATAAAAAAGAAACAGCTACCGCCATTGGCACTTATTCGGGCTTTCAAAGTATTTGTGCATTCATCGCCAGCAGCCTGTGCGGTTTACTTTGGTTCAATTTTGGAGCCATGTTCACTTTTTTGTTAACGGCAGGGGTTACTTTTTCTGTAATTATCTACCTGTCAGGTTTTAAAAAAACTGCAGCAGGCATTTCTTAACTTTATTAAAATTTTATTGAAATGGAAGTTTACGACACAGTAGTTGCAGCATTAAATGGTTTAA
>JANOUJ010000471.1:0-5714 GCA_031416815.1 Chitinophagaceae bacterium | reverse complement strand
GAGCCCTACCTACAAGTCGCTTTTATTTAAAAACAGTTACCTGTTGTTCTTGACCGCCTGCCTCGTTATGCTCTCATTTGTTGCAGATAACTTTGGGTCGGGTAATTCTTCGCCGTCCGATGTTCAAAAAAATATTGAAGGTAATGTGCAGGAGCGTGAAAGGGATTTTGATGCGCTTATGAAGGATACCGCACTCGTTAGGCAGATG
Source organism: Chitinophagaceae bacterium (assembly GCA_031416815.1). Taxonomy (GTDB): domain Bacteria; phylum Bacteroidota; class Bacteroidia; order Chitinophagales; family Chitinophagaceae; genus Ferruginibacter. Next base: position 5,506 of record JANOUJ010000471.1, on the reverse strand, counting down.
GATAACAATTCATTTGATGAACCGCTTTTGCTGCAGTTAACGGGGAAACCATATTTCATTTACAGGTATTTTGTAAATGATATTGGCATGCACAAAACGGTTTTTTGGAATACGCAAACCGTGTTGCCCACTGAAGAAATCATAGCAGAAAAAGGCGGCAGCGGCTTTGTAAAATTAGGTAATGGTTATTACGTTTGGCGCAGGCAGGCAACAATAAGCAGCATTACCATAGCCTTAATACCCGTTAAATGGAATTATTTTGTAACCAACACCTACCTCGCAAATAGTTTTGCTGCCGGGAAAAACATAGAAAAAAACTACGACATTTCATTAACGGCGTCAACGGTTTCAATACAATCAATAAGTGGCAATCATTTATTTTATGTAATCGAAAAATCAACCAATGTTATAGCGGAAAACAATAAAGCCGCTGTGTGGTTCAGGATCTTTGCTGCCCTCCTTACATTACTGTTCATTCACCTGTTGGCAACAGATATGGCAGTAAAATATGGCCTTGCAAAGGCTTTGCTTTTTTTAATTCCTTTAGTGCTTACACTTCGATTGCTGAACTATTATTTCCCTGTTCCTTTAAATTTCCGGCAATTCGAATTATTTGATCCTGCTATTTATGGCTCCAGTTTTATTTTGCGCTCATTGGGCGACCTGTTGATCAATGCTGTTTTGTTTACCTGGGTCGTTTTATTCATCCACAACCAGGTACATTCAAAAAACATTAAATTAACGAGCCATAAACCCTGGTTCAGGTGGGCTTTGCTGGCATTGGTATGCTTTTCCTTACTGGCGATAACTTTTTCCACAGGCAAAATCATACGCAGTATGGTAGCCGATTCGCAGATATCATTTGATGTGATCAATTTCTTCACCTTAAATATTTACAGCGTAACCGGATTTATTGTTTTGTGTTGTTTAGCCATCGGATATTTTTTATTAAGTCAGATACTTTTATTCCTGGTGAAACCGATGTTTCCTGATCTTTTTTGGGCCCTTTACCTGGCCATTGCAATTGGAGGGCTTGCTTACCTTACTTTTAAACCGGAAGCCGGTTTTGAACTAAGTACCCTGGCCTGGCTAATTGCGTATCTTCTTTTATTGAGCAGGGAACATGCATCTTTATCCGTTCAAAAAATAAGTTCATCACGGCTCATTTTTTGGTTGTTCTTTTTCTCTATATCCATTACCGCTGTTATCGTTTTAGAGAATAGTGAAAAAGAGCTGAGCAAAAGAAAGCACTATGCCGAAACACTTTCTACCAAAGCAGATCCCCGCAGCGAAACTTTACTAAATACTTTTCTAACCGATTTTCGCAACGATTATCTTGCTGCAAACTTCCATCGTTTTCAAAGCGACAGCAGCAACCGGTTTTTTAAGGATAGTTTGGTAAGTGGAAACTTCTCGGGATATACCAATAATTACGATACCCGGATATTTACGTTTGACGCAAATGAAAATCCGCTTTTTAATAAAGAAGTTGCAGGCTTTAACGAACTGAACACCGTTTTAAAAACACAGGCCAAACCTACCAACATACCGGAACTGTTTTATTATGATGAGTCCTATGACCGTTTTAGTTACATAAGCCGCAAAACGGTTACCAATTACGAAGGCGATACGCTGGGCCATGTTTTTGTGCTGGCCAACCCCAAAAAAAATAAACCCAATACTTTAAATCTTGAACTGTTTTCAAGGGGTAAAAATAATGCGATTGAAAATTCATCTCTATATGCATTTGCCGTTTATAACAACCTGCAGTTAATAGGCAGCCACAACGATTACCCTTTCGCAACCCGTTTAACAATGCAACAGGTACCCAAACAGGAATTTGAGATCATTAAGAAAAACGGGTATGATGAATTGTGGTACAGGGGCGGCCCGCAAAAAGTGGTGGTCATTGCCAAACCACATAGCCGTTTTATAGAAACCATAACATTGTTTTCGTATCTGTTTTGTGCATTCCTGATAATTGCAGGTATGTTGTGGTTTTTAAACATCAGCATACGTACAGGGTTTAAGCGCCAAAGGATCGGGTACTATTGGCAACTCAGCATACGCAACCAGATCCATGGCACTGTTATATTTGTAAGCGTAGTTTCATTTGTAGTAATTGGCATTGCTACCATTTTGTTTTTTATCAACAGGTACGAAAACACCAACCGTGAAAAACTAAGCCGTGTTATTCATGTAATGGAGAATGAAGTGAGGAGTTCTTTATCTGAAATGCTGGTTGCAGATACGGTAATAAAAATGAATGATGCCGGATTTCGGGTAGAATTGCAAAAAGTTATTGACCGGGTATCAGAAATACACGCAGTTGATGCCAATCTATACGACCTTGATGGAAACCTGTTGGTTTCATCATTACCGCTCCCTTACACCAAGGGAGTGATCAGTACAAAGATGGATCCTGCTGCATTTTATCACCTCAACAAAAAAAATGAAGTACAGTTTTTTAAAGAAGAACAAATAGGTAAATTGAATTTTGTTAGTAACTACGTTCCGGTAATTGATGGGTCAGGCCGTGAGTATGCTTACCTGAATATACCGTACTTCACCAGCCAGAGTAAATTACAGGAAGAGATCGCAAATTTCCTGGTAACCATCATTAACCTCAACGCATTTATCTTTTTAATAGCCGGTATCATCGCCTTGTTCATCACCAACCGCATTACCCGTTCTTTTTCTTTTATCAGCGAAAAAATGAAAGCTGTTAACCTCGGCAAGATGAACGAAGCCATTCACTGGAAACGAAATGACGAAATTGGCGACCTGGTAAAAGAATACAACAAGATGGTGAGTAAACTGGATGAAAGCGCTGCAGCACTTGCTAAAAGTGAGCGTGAAGGCGCCTGGCGTGAAATGGCCCGGCAGGTGGCGCATGAAATAAAAAATCCGTTAACGCCCATGAAACTCAGTTTGCAGTACCTGCAAAAATCCATAGCATCCAAATCGCCGAATGTTGAAGAACTTACGGCCAACGTTGCCAAAACACTGGTTGAGCAAATAGAGCACCTTAATCATATTGCAGGAGAATTTAGCCAGTTTGCCAACATTGGTAATCCTAAAAATGAAATATTTGAACTGAACCAGGTGATCAAACACGTAACGCAGTTGCATGCTGTTGACGACCACACAAATATTTACCTGGATGTACAGGATAAAGAGGTGATAGTAAAAGCCGACCGTACGCATATAAACCGCCTGTTCACCAATCTTATTTTAAATGCCATGCAGGCGGTGCCAGCCGATAGGAGTGTACAAATAAATATTACTGAAGAAATAACAGGCAATACGGTTTTAATAAAGATCAGAGACAATGGCATTGGCATCAGTGAAGCACAGCAGTCAAAAATATTTACACCTAATTTTACCACCAAAACATCTGGTACAGGCCTGGGACTGGCCATGAGCAAGGGTATTGTGGAGCAGGCCAAAGGAAAGATATGGTTTGAAACTGAAGCAGGAGTGGGGACTACTTTTTTTGTGGAGCTGCCGGTGGTAGAAGAAAAATGATTTTTATAAACTGAACGTGACGTAGGACGTAAGCCACAAAATGCGTTGAAGGAAATTTCAACGGGCAGGGCTTGCCGAAGTGGGGGAAATAGAATTCCGTCCGCCCCCATTTTGGCAAACCGATTATTGCTGTAGCAAATAAGCTTTTAAAACAGGTTTTTGGGGTAGTGAAAAACGATTGTTTGTTCGACAGAAATTATTATAAAAAAGCAGCCTGAATTATTTGGTTTTGTGCACAGTTCGTGTTAGCTGCATACCCTTCTTACAGTCTTAATTGTTTTTTCATTTTCATACCCTTGTGGTATTTCTGGTAATGGTAATTATAAAAGCTACTGTAGAAATTAAGAAGATAGTAATACCTACATATACTTGTGGTTGATTGAGTATCGGCCATGCAAAACAGAACATTGCACAATTAAATGCGTTTACAATTACTGCTATTGCTTTTGTGAATTTTGAACCGCCTCTATCTATTGCAACAAGGTTAAGTAGGCCTGAAAAAGTGATTGCCATTCCTGCCCCTACAAACCAAAGTGTATCTGTATTCATGTGCAATGGAAAAGCAAAACTTATATGCACTATTCCTAAAAGAATAATGATATAAGATACTATTTTGATTAAACTATTCACAACACGATTTGTTCATCTGAATTGGTGGGCAAGGTGCTGTTCCATAACTGCAAAATACACAACAATCACCTTCTTTCGGTTTAAGCCGTGTCTTGCAACTTGTACACTCATAAAAATATTGGCAAGCGTCTGTGGGCATTGTTTCCTCTTGTCTGTGTCCACAAAGAGGGCAAGTAATTATTGATTGAAGTATGATTGTTTTTGTCATTAATTATTTGTTACGGTTTGTGAAACTACTTTGTAACCTGTGCTGTTAATTGCTGCTGCAATGCTGTCAACAAAAGTTTTGCTATTGTCAAACTTTACAGTGCTGTTAGCATTTTCATAAGAAGTTTGAAATTCAACAATTCCTTTCACTTTTGAAATTTCGCTGTTTACGTGTTGGATGCAACTTTCGCAAGTCATTCCTTTGATTTTAAAAACTGCTTGTTGAATATTTGTTTTGTCCACCACAACTACTTTTATTTCTTGTGGTTTTGGATAAAATGCTTTTGCATAATAAGGGAATGAAATTAATAGCCCTGCAACTACTGTAACAATCCCTAAAAATGATTTTGTTTGCCAAAATGATTTTTTATTGTCTGCTTCACAATCGCAGTCCACTTGTTTTTGTGGTTTAAGTTTTTGATACCACGCAAATGCAAAAACAAAAACGGTCAGCCCAATTAAGTAAGGTCTAAAAGGTTCAATCCACGAAAATGAAGAAGCAAGTCCACTTGCACCGCCCAGCAATGCTAAAACTGGTGTGATGCAACAAAGAGAAGCTGCAACTGCTGTCAACAGTCCTGCAACCCAACCTTTACTATTTTTTGCTGTCGTTGTCATACTGTTGCCAAATTTTGTTGATTGATAATTTTAAAAAACGGCCTTAAAGTTTTTAAATGTTCGCTGCGTAAAGAATAGAAAATAGTTTGTCCTACTTTTCTGGCTTCAATAATGTTGCCGTCTTTTAGTTTGCGTAGATGTTGAGAAATGGCAGGAATGCTCATTCCTAAAATGTCGCTTAGGTCGCAAGGACAAAGTTCATTTTCTTCTTCAAGTAGAAACATTATTTTCAGTCGCACCTCGTTACCTGCCAAAGCAAGAACTTGTCCTAATTGCAAAAATGATTTTGAGTTAGCTTTTAATTTTTCACGGCAACTTTTTATTTGTACTATGTCTGCCTGTAACCGTATGCAAGTGTCATTTTCCATTGTAATATTTGTTTGTCGAGTCAAATGTAACAAAGATTGCTTATCTAAGCAAATACTTAAATAGAAAATTGTCAACATCACTACAATATGGCTTTGAAGTGTCGCAAAAAATGTCTGATTGAGTAATTGAGAACTGTCCAATAGGGTTGCAGCAA
>JANOUJ010000470.1:0-7118 GCA_031416815.1 Chitinophagaceae bacterium | reverse complement strand
AATATGGCCTGTGTTGAATTTGGGAGTTTGTTACCTGAATTTAAATAAGCTTGATTCTGCCTTAAAGTATTTACAAAGGGCCTATGAATTAAGCCTTGTAATAAATCAGGTGGATTTACCTTATATACTTTGGAATTTAGGGAGCGTACATAGCAAAATGGGCCATGCCGCACTGGCTGTTTCGTATTTTAACATGGCTATTGAAATGTCAGAAGATTCCCAAAGGCTGAGACAACTAAATCTCGCCTATACCGGGATCGCCGAACATTTTCTACGGATAAACCTACAGGACAGTTGTATTCTTTATCTGAAAAAAGCATTAACAACCGTTAAAAATACTCCCTTCTTTTTTATGAGTGTAAAACCAGCAAAAATGCTAGCAGAGCTTTATGAAAAAAGCAATTGCGATAGTACATTAAAATATGCCGGCATATATAAGGTAGCTAATGATTCAGTGTTCAGCAATAAAATAAATCAGCAGATTCGGGTGATGACATTTGATGAAGAGTTACGGCAACAGGAGCTGACAACAGAAAAAATACAGGCTGAAGAACAACGCAAGCAAAATATTCAATACGCTTTACTTGCCCTCGGCATCATTACATTCATCATTATCTTCTTATTACTCAGCCGAAGTTTTATTACCAATACTAAAATGATCGAATTTTTAGGTATAATAGCCTTGTTGATCGTATTCGAATTTCTCAATTTATTACTCCATCCTTTTTTAGAACGGGTGACACACCACTCACCTGTGCTCATGTTGCTGGCATTGGTTTGTATTGCTGCATTATTAGTGCCATTACATCATAAAGTAGAAGAATGGGCAACAGCAAAACTCGTAGAGAAGAACAAGAAGATAAGGCTGGCTGCTGCTAAAAAAACAATTGAACAGTTAGAAAAGAATTAACTTAACTGAATCATGAAAAAGCTACTCCTGTGTTTTTGCTACTTTTCATTATTACAAAGTGGCTTTACCCAAAACAAAACCGACAGTTTAAAGAATATTTTAGCTGCCACAACTAATCCCATTGAACGATTTGACTTATATAGTAAAATAGGCGAAGAGTATTTTTCAAGTGGTAATAATAATCTAGATTCTGCTTCCTGTTTAAAAATGCTGCAGATAGCTCAACAGTTAAACAACGATTCACTACTTGCTATCAGTTACAATTTCGTAGGGAACTTATTTTTATTTAATACAGGTGATTACAGTAAGTCGCTTGAGTTTTTCTTTAAAGGCATCCCACTGGCACAAAAGACCAATGACAAAAGGAGATTAAGTTCCTTATACATTGATATCAGCATTGTGTATGAAAACCTGGGCAATCCCGATGAACAAATAAAATATATAAGGAAGGCCGAAGCGGCATTGCCTGACAAGAACTCCTCCATGTATAATTATATGGTAAGACAGGTACAATATAATTATAGCAGGTATTTTTTATTTATGCAAAAACCAGACTCTGCCATGCATTATACGCAGGCATTAATTGAAACCAACCTCAGGTTAAGAAGTTTTCTGTATGAGACTTATGCCCAAATGTTATCAGGTGTGGTATACAGGCAACTAGGTGATACCGAATTGGCTGCAATTCATTTTAAAAGAGCAAATGCCCAATCAGACTCCATGCAGTATTCCTATGTAAAGTTTATTATTAAACCAGCATATATTAATTTCTTACTTACCAGTAATAAAATTGCCGAGGCACAAGTACTTGCGCTACAATTACTTGAAACAGGCAGAAAATTTAATAATTATGATTTTAAACAGGCAGCTGCTGGTTTTTTAAGAACTGTTTATGATAGTCTTAACCAAACAGACAGTGCTTACTATTATGCAAGACTTGAGTCTGCATTCAAAGATTCTGTATTCAGCAAAGAAAAAAGCAATAAAATACAGTACCTGGTTTTTAGTGAACAATTGCGCATTTCGGAGGAAGAGGCCAAAAAAAATCAGGAAGCCCAGCAACGCAAAGTAAATATACAATATGCTTTAATAGCCCTCGGCATTCTTACATTACTTATTTTATATTTACTCCTAAGCCGCAGCTTTATAACCAATACAAAACTGATTGAATTTTTTGGCGTAATAGCTTTATTAATTGTGTTTGAGTTTTTAAATTTATTGTTACATCCTTTTTTAGAAAGAATTACACATCACTCCCCTGTTTTAATGTTACTGGCATTAGTTTGCATTGCAGCATTGCTGGTTCCGCTGCATCACAGGGTAGAGAAATGGGCAACAGCTAAACTGGTAGAGAAAAACAAGAAGATAAGACTGGCGGCTGCTAAAAAAACAATTGAACAGTTAGAAAAAGAAAAATAAACACATGTCAACCAAAAGATCTTTTCCCGGACCTATCCCCATTTTAATGATCGTGATCATACTGGCTGCAGCTGCCACCTGGCTGTTACCTGCGGGACAGTACAATAAATTATCTGTAACCGGTAAAACATTTACCATGGTTACCGATACCAATGAAATTGCACTGCCACTTACCCAGCAAACATTAGACAGCCTGGGTATACAAATAAAGGTGGAAAAATTTATCAAAGGAGAAATACGCAAGCCGATATCAGTCCCGGGCTCGTTCACCAAGCAAAAAAGAAATCCGCAGGGTTTCATAGCCATTTTACAGGCACCTATCAAAGGGATTATGGATAGTGTGGATATCATTTTATTCTGTTTGATCATTGGCGGATTTATGTTTGTGTTTAATGAAACCGGTGCCATGAGCAAAGGCATTACATGGCTTGCCCATAGCATGAAGGGACGGGAGCATTGGCTTATCGCCATCCTTACAACTGTATTCTCTTTCTTCGCCGGGTCTTACGGCATGGCTGAAGAAACCCTGGTTTTTTACCCGATATTGGTACCACTATTCCTGGCGGCTGGCTACGATCTGCTGGTGCCGTTGGCTATCATTTTCGGTGGCGCTTCCATTGGTGGTCTTGCGGCATTCTCAAATCCTTTTTCTGTGATCATTGCATCTAATGCTGCTGGTATAAACTGGATGGACGGGTTGAATGAGCGCTTGATAGTGTGGGTGATTGTTACAGCATTCATGGTGTGGTATATCTTAAGGTATGCCGCTAAAATAAAAAAAGATCCTACTGCTTCCCTGGTTTACAAAATTGAGGGGGAAGTAACACCCTTGTATGACGTAAACATCAGCAATGAAACCGGCACACCCAATTTGGGAGGGAAAACCATCATGTTGCTATTTATTTATATTGCCACTTTTTTAACGATGATCGCCGGTGTAGTATTCCTTGATTGGTGGACAACTGAAATGTCGGCGCTCTTCCTCGGTGCATCTATCCTACTTGCATTGATAACCAGGCTGAATGAGAAAATATTTATCCGTGAATTTATTAAAGGTGCAGAGAGTTTATTATCTGTTGCCTTTATCATTGGTGTGGCACGGGGCGTTACCATTGTTTTAAATGAAGGGCATATCAGCGACTCCATATTGTATTATACCGCTAATATGGTTCAGGGAATTCAACCTGCCTGGTTTATCCTTGGTTTGCTCGTTTTTTATATTGTGTTTTCGCTTTTTATACAATCCACATCCGGTATGGCGGTATTAACCATGCCTATCATTGGGGCACTGGCAATTTTAGTAAATGTGCCGGGCAGGGAAATTGTAAATTCTTACCTGTATGGTATGTGCCTCATGTCGTTCCTGGCACCAACGGGGCTTATACTTCCGTCATTGGCAATGGTAAACATAAGTTTTAAAACATGGTTTAAGTTTATCATGCCGCTCCTGATTGTATTTACCATTATTTCAATGGTAGCGTTGGTGATCGGTATATATTTGTAATTAAATGATGCGGAGGTCTTAGCTTGAACCACATAGATTTATAGTGAACAATAGAAAATCACATAGGCCTATGTTTGCTCCTTTACTATAAATGTGGTTCAAAAAAACTTTATAAACTCAAAACTAATTCCTTGTGATCCCCGCCTGCTTCACCTTAATACCATCAATGGCTATTGCCAGTTCTGCTATCTTCTTTGTCTTCTGATCATTTTCCATCTGCATCGAAGTATTTTTAGCACTTAAGCCGCTGGCTACTTCTTTCGATTCCTTGCGTGCCTTTTTGGTATTCTTTTTTATATCCTTGTTGTTCTTCTTAATGTCTTTTTCAAGGCCCTTAATTTCGCTGGTCATCCTCGATGCTTCTGAATAATAATAATCGGTTAAAAATTCCACGCTAAAATCGTTCAGTATCTTTTTCATGGCTGTAAACTCGGCGGGGTAATTTTGTGGACCAATAAAAAAATCGTAGCCAAAACTCATAAAATAACTTAGCTGCGACCGGTCGCCGGCGGCATCCACCACACTGGCATACATGTTCATCCTTTTATCAGAAACAGCCACCAGGTTTATATCTGTAGCGGTAATTACTTCTTTGTTGGTTAAAAACCCAATACCTTTCACAGTTACGCCATAGGTCTTTTTAAAAAAATCATCCCATGCCTTTTTTACTACCTTGGGCGATGCATCGTACTTTACTGTAAGGCTGGGCCTTTGCTGGTTCTCAAAATTAATGGTCGACGTATCGATCTTATAGGTTTGCGCCGTTAACTGGAGGCAAACGATCATTGCAATTGCAATTAGTGCATATTTTCTCATGGAGCGTCATTTTATTTTTAACTGGTACAAAATTAAATAAAATTGGCTGCATTCTTTCAGCAGTACTTCTTCGGCTCGAAATCCGGTGAGACCCGATAAAGTGGTTAAAGCAATTGCGGACCTTTTTTGAGTTGCGAACAATTTGTGTTGTTATTATTATTTGCGAACATGGGATTTATCATTTTACCGCTTATAATTTTGGAAAGGGAACCAAACAAAGTGTTACTACAAAGGAGGCATTAGGTACAAACCCGCTGAATTTGCGTTGCCAAACGTATTGGTTCGCTTATCCGTTGAAAGTGACAGAATGTTTACCTACTAATCAGGCGTCAAATCTATTAAAGTAAAAAAATAAATGTCTGCGAAATTATAGAAAAGAGTCCGGCCACATCCTTACCAATGATGTCGGGAATAAAATAAAAAAGCCCCTGTAAAATACTATTTACAGAGGCTTTCTTCATTGGCTCGTGCCCAGAACTGGATTCGAACCAGCACATCCTTTCGAACGCTGCCACCTGAAGGCAGTGCGTCTACCAATTTCGCCATCTGGGCAGGCTAATTAGCCGATTTGATAATTTGCTAATTTGGAAATGGATTGCAAATGTAAGTGAATTTTCAAATCGCCAAATCATTAAATCTTCAAATTATAAAATCAAACACTTACATTAAAATCCCTCAACGCATCATTTAAACTTGTTTTAAGATCGGTGCTAGGCTTGCGCTGGCCAATGATGAGTGCACAGCCCACGCCAAAATCTCCCGCCGGAAATTTTTTGGTATAGCTGCCCGGTATCACTACACTCCGGGCCGGTACAATACCTTTCATCTCAACCGGTGCCCCACCACTTACATCTATTATTTTGGTTGATTGGGTAAGCACCACGTTAGCCCCCAGCACAGCTTCTTTCTCTACCCTCACACCTTCCACAACAATGCACCGGCTACCAATAAAACATCCATCTTCTATAACTACCGGACTGGCCTGCAGTGGTTCCAGCACACCGCCGATACCTACGCCCCCGCTAAGATGTACCCCCTTACCTATCTGGGCACAGCTTCCTACTGTTGCCCAGGTATCTACCATCGTTCCTTCATCCACATAAGCACCAATGTTTACGTAACTCGGCATCAGCACCACGTTGCGGCCTAAAAAAGCTCCATACCGGGCCACAGCATGCGGCACGGCCCTTACGCCCAGCGACGCATAATCCGATTTCAATTTCATTTTATCGTAAAACTCAAAAGGCGGTAAGGTAAAGGTTTCCATTTGCTGTATTGCGAAATACATGAGAATGGCTTGTTTAACCCATTCGTTAACCTGCCATCCGCCCCGGGCGTCAGTTGTGGGGTTGATCGGCACTGCCGTTCTCAAACGCCCCTTATCCACTTCTTCAATAACGGCCCTCACTGCATTGGCATATACTTCTTCTTTCAGTAATTCACGGTTGGCCCATGCTGCCAGTATTTGTTCTTTAAATTCCATGCTGTAATTTTTACAAACTTAATTAATTTGAGCTTTAGCCTGTTGCATATTTAAATTGAATGTATTTTACAGTCATGAATATTCTTATACGCCTGCCCAATTGGCTGGGCGATATGGTTATGAGTACCGCTTTTGTACAGGCGGTAAAAGATGAATACCCCCATGCAACTATTGACCTGATTGCAAAAAAGGGTATTGAGTTTTTGCTGGATTACTTTCCGGTACACGAGCAAGCTTTCATTTTCTCTAAGGAGGAGCATAAGGGCCTGGGTGGCTTGCGCAGATTTGGCAAAATGATTGCAGCACAAAAAAATTATGATCTTTTCTTTTGCCTGCCGGATTCGTTTTCATCAGCCATGATGGGCCATGCAACTGCCGCCACGCAGAGGGTTAGTTTTAAAAAGGAATTGCGGTCTGTTTTTTTAACACATACATACACAAAGAAAAAAGATTTACACCGGGTGGAAGAATATGTTGATTTGCTGCGCCAGTTTGCAAAAAAAGAAATAGCGGTGCCGCCGGTACAATTAAAAATGGATCATGCAACAAAAGGAAAAGCCGTGGTGATCAATATTAATTCCGAAGCAGATTCCCGCCGTTTACCTGCAGAAAAAGCAATCAGTATTATCAACGCAGTTAGAAATGCAATACCAAACGAAATAATTTTAGTGGGAAGCGATAAAGAAGCAGGGTTTGTACAGCAGATTACTAATTATTTGTCTGATAAAACGAACATTACCAACAAAGCAGGTGAAACAAGCTTACCCGAACTGCTCCAAATATTTGCAGGCAGTGCAGTTGTGTTAACCACAGATAGCGGCCCGGCACATGTAGCCAATGCACTGGGCGTACATACCATTGTTCTATTTGGGGCCGGTAACGAAAACAATACAGCGCCATATAATAAAGAAAACCGCACAATCATCAGGTTGGGGCAACTGGCTTGTGAACCCTGTGTAAATAATACCTGTAAATTGTATGGCGTG
>JANOUJ010000469.1:0-5546 GCA_031416815.1 Chitinophagaceae bacterium | reverse complement strand
CTAAAAATGGGCGTCTTTATATCATGATAAAATAAAAAAGTCCATTTTTCCTCCTCTCCCTGTTTCCACCATTGCTGCCGCAGTTCCATACATTTACGGCCGTCAAAATCATACTTGGCAATAAATTTGTTTTTCATTTGCTGTAATTGCGGCGCCACATCAGCGCCAAAAAATATTTTTTCTCCGTCCTCCTCTATCCAAAATACCTGGTGAAACGGACAGTGGGCCCCGGTTACTTCATACCTGATATAATCATTGATCTTTCCATTGCCTTGGGTAAAAATAACCTGGTCCGTCTGTGCAAGTATTTGAAACTCGGTAGGAGTGTAAGAAGGTTTTCCCTTAGCTATGGCAAAATCAAACTCGTCTTTGTTTACATAATATTCAGCATTTGGAAAACTCATGAACTTTTGATTCAGTATTTTATCTTCCTTGCTTACACCGCCACTATGGTCTTTATGCAAATGACTCAACAATACTTTGGTAACTTCCAAAGGGCCAATGCCATTATTTAGTAAATTCTGGTGAATCTGTAAGGCGCCATCCGGGTTTGAAAAGCCCAGGCCTGTATCCAATAAGATCACGTCTTTTGAAGTGATAATAACAAATGGCTGGATCTCTACCAATAAACTGCCAACGGGACGTTGCTGCAAATCATCTTTATTTGTATCAAACGGCACAAAAACTTTGGTGGTATCAATGGTAAATGAGCCTTCGCTGAGTGGAATTATTTTCATACCCCCTAACCCCCTGAAGGGGGAATTTTAGACTCTGCTGAATTACAGAGACTTTTTTTAGTAGTCCCCCAATGTTTCGGGTAATTGTGTAAGGGCCTTTTGTAGTTGCTCATCATTGGGCGCTATGCCATGCCATTCGTGGCTGCCTTCCATAAAATCAATGCCTTTACCCATGCCGGTCTTCATTAAAATAACAATGGGTTTTCCTTTACCTACAAAAGTTTTCGCATTGTTCAACCCGGCTACCACCGCATCCATATCATTGCCATCCATTTCCAGCACCTGCCAGTCAAAAGCCTCAAACTTGGCTTTTAAACTGCCAAGGTTCATTACCGAATCGGTTGATCCATCAATTTGCTGTCCGTTCCAGTCAATGGTGGCTATAAGGTTATCTACTTTTTTGTGCGCTGCAAACATAATGGCTTCCCAGTTTTGCCCTTCATCCAACTCGCCATCACCATGCAATGAGAACACAATATTTGTATCATTGTTCAGCTTTTTTGCCAACGCCGCACCCACTGCCACACTCATGCCCTGCCCCAATGAGCCGCTTGCAATACGAACGCCCGGTAAATGTTCATGCGTGGTTGGATGGCCCTGCAGCCTGCTGTTTAATTTCCTGAAAGTGTTTAATTCCTCAACCGGGAAATAGCCGCTGCGTGCCAATACACTATAAAAAACCGGTGAAATGTGCCCGTTGCTAAGAAAGAAAAGGTCTTCTCCAACACCATCCATATTGAACTTTGGATCATGCTTCATCACATTAAAATACAGTGCGGTTAAATACTCCGTACATCCCAATGAGCCACCCGGATGGCCACTTTGAACGCCATGAACCATTCTTACAATATCTCTCCGTACTTGTGTTGCCGTATCTTTTAAACTATTCATAATATAATTTGATCTTTTCGGGTTTATAATGGATATATGCTGATAAAGTGGGTGATTGGCTGCAAACCTACTTTAAAATCGTATTACAATCAAAGTAAAAACAGCGCCGATGGCAAAAGATGATAATAAGTTGAAAAAAATGTCGTTATAACCGGGTAAAACCCTCAAAAAACAAATAAATAAAAAGCAGGCATCTATTTTGCCTTAAGCCGGGTCTTTTATTTGATTATAAGTTTTTATCCTCGGAACATATTTAATACTTTTGCTTGGCAAAAGTTGTTGTAACAAATTATTGTAATGAATAATATTCTCTTAAGTTCAGGATTGTCTTTCCTCATCACTTTTTTTGCCATTCCTGTTATTATTCAGGTTGCTAAAGATAAAAAGCTGTTTGATGAACCCGATGAACGGAAGGTTCATAAAAATGTTATCCCCACCTTGGGCGGCCTGGGCATTTTTGCAGGTTTTATCATTGCCACTTTAATGGGTGTTCCATCAGCCATTACCTCCGAACTGCAATACTTTGCAGCAGCCACCACGGTCATATTTTTCCTTGGTATAAAAGATGATATACTGGTATTATCGGCCAGTAAAAAATTCATCGGTCAGTTAATTGCGGCAGGCATCATTATTAAATTCGGCGGTATACAGATCACTAACTTCCACGGCTTGTTAGGAATTTATGAAATACCACATATTACCGGGGTTATTATTTCGCTTTTTACTATTATTGTAATCACCAATTCATTTAACCTGATTGATGGTGTGGATGGATTGGCCGGAAGCCTTGGTTTGTTGACCACGCTGGTTTTTGGAATTTACTTTTTTTATGCTGGGCAGTTAACTTATGCGGTAATGGCTTTTGCACTCGCTGGCAGCATCATTGGTTTTTTAATTTACAATTTTTCTCCCGCCAAAATTTTTATGGGCGATACCGGTTCGCTTTTACTGGGACTTGTTAATTCGATACTGGTAATAAAATTCATAAACACTGCCGGCAATCCCGCTTCCAGTTTTCCTATAGAAGCCGCCCCCGCCATCGGTTTTTCTATTTTAATGATCCCTCTTTTTGATACACTCCGGGTTTTTGGTTTAAGGATCATACAACGGCGTTCGCCTTTTAGCCCGGACAGGACGCATGTTCATCATTTTTTGCTTGACCTTGGTTTAAGCCACCGCATGGTAACCATTACCTGCGTGTTGGTTAATATGACATTTATCGCCATGGCATTTTTTATGCGCGGTTTAGGCACAACTACTGTATTGGGCATTCTGCTTTTGTCGGCATTTGTATTCATCGGCATTATCTATTACAGCCGCCCCAAGAATAAAAATGCCTTTGCCAGGAAGGTTGAAAAGACAGAGATCATCAAATCCCACAAGATCTTTCAGCTTGCCGGTAAAACCGTAGAAGCTGATTAATTCATCCGGCTTAACACAAAATCACTTACAACAAAATTTACCGTTTTTACCTATATTCGTTTATTGCTAAACTGAATATGATCGCCTTTTTTATAGCTTTGCAGCAACCAATTTTTTAAATTATGTCAGCAGAAATAGATACAATTATTAGTGATACCGAAGGATCTATGCAAAAAGCATTGAATCACCTGGAAGCTGAACTGGTTAAGATCCGGGCCGGTAAAGCAAACCCAACCATGCTGGATGGCATTATGGCAGATTATTATGGTAATCCAACCGCTATCAACCAGATTGCAAATATTTCTGTTCTGGATGCCCGTACAATTTCTGTTCAGCCCTGGGAAAAGAATATGCTTGCGCCCATTGAAAGAGCGATAACCATGGCCAACATTGGCATCAACCCACAGAATGACGGGAACATTATTCGTCTTTTTTTACCACCATTAACAGAAGAAAGAAGAAAAGAGCTGGTGAAAAGATGTAATGCCGAAGGGGAACATGCAAAAGTAGCTATCAGGAACATTCGGCGTGATGGTATAGAAGCCATAAAAAAAATGCAGAAAGACGGCTTGAGTGAAGATATAAGCAAAGATTCTGAGAAGGAGGTACAGGATTTGACTGATAAATATATTTCTCTTGTAGAAAAGCACCTGGAAGCAAAAGAAAAAGAGATCATGGCAGTTTAATATTTTTCAACAATGCCATCAGCCAGAGAATCGTGGTTTTTGTTACTTTCTATTCCCTTTTATACGCTTTTAATCGGGGCCGAGATCTTTTTCAGTAACTGGAAACAGAATAAATACTACTCTGTAAAAGATACTGTTCAGAATGTTTACCTCACTATATTGAATGCAAGCCTTGATGGATTGCTTCGCTGGTTATTTTACATCAGTGTAATGGCCTGGGCTTACCAATACCATTTTTTTAGTTTTACCAATGTTTACCTATACTGGTTTGTATTATTCATATTGGTCGATCTTGCCTTTTATTTTGAACACCGCATTGATCATTATTGTCGTTTATTTTGGGCAGTGCATGTTACGCATCATTCATCCGAAGCGTTCAACCTGTCAACAGGTTTTCGTTCATCGGTCTTTCAACCCGTTTACCGGTTTATTTATTTAGCTCCCATCGCCTTACTTGGTTTTACACCGCTTGATATCGTGTTCATGTATTCGGCAACCCAAACGTATGGCATACTGGTTCACACCCAATACATCAATAAAATGCCGGGCTGGTTCGAAGCGTTTTTTGTGAGTCCAAGCCACCACCGGGTACACCATGCCAGCAATGTTATTTACCTCGATAAGAATATGGGCATGTGCCTCATCATCTGGGATAAAATGTTTGGCAGTTTTCAAAAAGAAATGGAGGAAGAACCGGTAAAATATGGACTAACAAAACCCGTTGAAAATGCTGCCAATCCTTTAAAAATAATTTTTCATGAGTGGCAAAATATAATTCATGATCTACATAAGAAAACTTCTTTAACCAACAGGCTTAAGTATATTTTTATGCCTCCCGGCTGGAGCCATGATGGTAGTACAAAAACAGCCCGGCAAATGCGGCTGGAACGTAGGCAGTATTTAAACAACTCAACGAAAAAGCCTTGTTGATGATCGTACATTTAAAGTCGCTATGGCATGGCAAAGTATTCCCGGGCTGACATTTTATCAAACTTATACAGGGCTCATGCCGATATTAATTCCCGGCACCCCTTTTGTCCATAACTAAATTCATCATTAACTGTTTCATCATGTATCAACAGGCAATAGAAAAAGTTGTACAATTTACCAGGCCCCTGCATACCATTTCCCGAACTTATGGAGGTTTGGTTTTACCAGGCAGCTCCACATTCTTTTTTGTGAATGATAGTGGTGTTGCTATAACCTGTAAG
The DNA here is from genome assembly GCA_031416815.1 of Chitinophagaceae bacterium. Lineage (GTDB taxonomy): Bacteria > Bacteroidota > Bacteroidia > Chitinophagales > Chitinophagaceae > Ferruginibacter. The sequence continues at coordinate 599 of JANOUJ010000469.1, read as the reverse complement.
CATGTAATGGACCTGATCCCTGCTGCTGATAATATAAACCGCCAATACCAGCAGTATAAAGCAGAAAGAGACAGCATTGCCAATGATGGAAAATATAAAAGAAATATACAGGGGCTGCAATTGAAATATAAATACCTGCCTGAAACCACGGTTCAGTTAAAGAATAATTTTTTAAACTGCTTTGATACCATCGAAGAAATTACCTGTCATGCACATCCAACGCTCGACCTGGCTATATTGGAATTTAAAGGTTTTAATAAAATATTTTATACCGGACACGCTGAATTTTTAAAGGATAGCAGTAAAATAAAACAAGGTAAAAGCCTGGCCCGTATAGGGTTTCCGTTTCCGGAGTTTAATAATTTTAAGCACAACGCAGATATTGATGATATAGAATGGACGAATACCGGCAATCCGAATTCCCCTTCTTTTCCGATCGATGGTATCGTTACACGTTTTGTTGCCACGCAGCCCGACAGCGGCATTACCGGCATTGAAATGAGTACACCCGGTTTACGTGGGCAAAGCGGCGGACCACTATTTGATACCGAAGGAAAAATATACGGAATGCAGTTTGCCACCAACCACCTGCACCTGGG
>JANOUJ010000468.1:0-12356 GCA_031416815.1 Chitinophagaceae bacterium | reverse complement strand
TCCTGATCCATTAGTGCAACAATGGGGAGGAAAACCTAACTGTATACCAAATGGGGTTATAATAGTGGCAACATTTGCATTAACAGCGATGGTATCCTGGTAAGGCGCCAGTAATAAATTATTTTTAAGAACAGAAACAGGCATGGAAGCAGTAACTGAATTTTGCCAACTTGTATCAGGTGCGTTCAACTGGCCCGGATCGGGCACAAAAATATCTACATCTTTTTGACAGGCATTTAAAAAGAAACAGCCTGCAAATAATATCAATATGTATGCTTTTGTCTTCATCACTGTTTGTTTAAATAATCCTTACAATTAACAGATGCTTCCTGTTTTATTTCTGCTGCCTCTATCTTAAATCCAGCCTGATGCCCAACCTCAAGCCGGCAGTTTGGTATTTCTGTTTTAGTGTAATGCTCTCTTTATTCATGGCGCTAAGGTTATACCTGAAATAAGGTTCGGCCATTATATGCAGCTTTTCATTTAGTTTGTAATAAACCGACACGGCGGCCATGAAACCTACACCCGCATTGGTCTTAAATTGGTAAGGCGATGAGCTTTTGCCGGTAGTGATACTCACCGGGTTTCCTGATGCATCCATCACTTCGCCTTTTTGCCAACTGTAAATATTGATGACCGGGCCGGCATTAATATTGGCATGCAACTTACCATTACCCAATTCATAACCGATCATCAGGGGTATATCAATGCTGCGATACCGGTTGGTGGTAGTTTTATAACGGGTGCCGGTGGTTGTATAGCTGCCGATGGTATCACCATTAGCATTTAGCATATAAGTAACCACTACCACATTCCCCTGGTTAAAAGTGAATTTTTCATTGATCTGGCTATAGTTTACGCCGCCACGCACACTCATGGAGTTGTTAAAAACTTTGGTGTAACGTACGCCTGCACTAAAACCCGATTTAAACTTTGTACTTTCCTTTCTTTTTTGCAGGTAGGCTGAGTTGGCGGTGTCCTGTAAACTGCGGAATGCATAATCCGGGCCCGCATAAAATTCAAAATATTTTTTATTTCCCGCTGCATCTTTTTCAATTGGGCAATCAGGTAAAAAAACAACAGGGTTAAAACGAAGTGGCTGCTGTTTGTTTCCCGTCCTGCGTTTCTCTGTAAATTTTTCTGCATTGTAAGTAAGCCTGCCCAGCAAGGTTCCTCCCTGTTCAGCATATTCATCTTCTTCGGGTTCCGGGGCCGTTGTATTTACCAAAACATTTCCCAGGCCGGTATAATATTTTTTATTATCCCTCTGAACAGGGGCAGCTGTGTTACCTGTTTCAGGCGCAGGGCTGTTAATAGAGATTTTTGTATAACTACCGGAAGGTAATACGGCATTGTTTTCCTTTGTAATATCGCCAGGGGATTGTTGTTCGCTTACGAGAAATTCTGCATTGAGTTGCTGGTCAACAGTGGGTTCTGTTACAGTTGCTATACCTGTTGGGTTACTTATTTTATTTTTAAGTTTTTTACCATCTTTTTCATCCCTTGTAACTTCCCTGGACGAAACATCTTTACCGTAATAAAGCCAGGCTCCACCACTACTTAAAGCAATGATAAGGCCCAACAGGAGTAATTTGTTTCGGCTGTTAAACATCGAAACCCAAAAGCCTGCAGGTCTTTTTTTATCTTTTTCAGCAATAATTCTTTCCCACATGCCTGGATGTACATCAGGAGTATAGTTGCTGAATTGATCTTTTATATGTTCATCAAACTGCCGGTTACTGGTCATACCGCAACTTTTTGTAATTGTAAAATTTGTTTCTGCAGCATATTTCTTGCCTTTACCAACTGACTCCTGCTGGTGCCCGGTTGTATGCCCAACATTGCTGCAATCTCATCATGCTGGTACCTTCAAGAACATACAGGTTAAAAATTAGCCGGTACCCATCGGGTAAATTATTTATTAAAACCAACAGGTCTTTTTCTGTTAAATGGCCATAGGCCGATGGCTCCATCATACCCTCATCCCGGTCGGTAATCTCATAACCCGAAACTTCTTTTTCATACCTGCGCAGTGAATATTTTTTTAGAGCCGTGTTCACTACAATTTTTCTGATCCATCCTTCAAAAGAGCCTTCAAATTTAAACTGGTAAATTTTATCAAAAACCTTAATAAACGCATCCTGTAAAATATCTTCTGCATCGGCGCTATTTCGTGCATACCGGTTACATACACCAAGCATACGCCCCGCAAAGCGGGTGAAGATCTCCTTCTGGCAGGAGGCATTATCCTGTAAACATCCTCGTATGAGTTCGTCTTCCGTCAATTATAACTAAGTTTACATGGCCTTTTATAAATTAAGATACCGTGATACACCTATACGCTGCCCCGAAGGGCTTTATTGTTTATAAGGTACAAAAAAGAGCTGTATTTCTGGTTTTGAGGCCATTAAATCTGTATTTTAACCCGAAAGTTTAAAACTTACCCATCTTACCTATGTTATCAGAAGAACAGATAAAAAAGATCATTTCGGCTAATGAAAGCCTGCAGGTACAACTTGCAGATATCAATTTGGTGCTGGCTGCCAGGGAGGAAGAAATTAAAGTTTTAAACACAGAACTTGCCCAATCAACTGCTTTGCGTAGTAAGTTAGACGGGCAATTGGTAGAAATTGAGAGTATACAAAATAAGCTTGGCGAAAACCAACAGGCGGCCAAGGGCGCTGAAGAAAGAGAAATAGAACTGCACCAGGAACTTACTGAAATGGCTTTTTTAAATAAGCAATACAATGAATTGCTCCAGGATTACGCCTACCTGCAAAGCCAGTTCAAGGATATACTAGCTCAGTTAAATGCGTTGCAGCAGCAGAACCTTCAATTAGAACAGGCTGCCGGCAGTATTGGAGAGTTGCAAAGCAGGCTTGAAAACAGTTTACGGGAAAGAGATGCGTTGAAAGATCGGGTAATCCTGCTTGAAGCGCAAAAGCATCTAAAAGGAATTTAGCACCGGTCTTTTAATGAGGGCTATAGTAAAATATAACAGCAAACACTTGCATAGCTGACACCTATTTTATATTTTACCTCCTTAAGACTTTTATACCTAAACCAATCTAAAGCTAATTATTTATGGAAGCACAAAACAACGTTGATAACGGAAAAACTACCGCTATTGTAAGTTATATTACCATCATCGGATGGCTCATTGCATATTTTGCAATGCATCAATCTAAAAGAACTTCTTTGGGCAGCTATCATTTACGCCAAACCCTGTTACTGTTCATCTGCGCAATTGTGTACCAGATTGTAGTAATGATAATTACGATGGCTGTACCTGCAGTTGGATTGATCTTATCCGTGTTAAGCCTGGCTTTTTTGGTTTTTTGGATAATGGGGTTGATTGCTGCCATCAACGGAGAAGAAAAACCCATGCCGCTGATTGGGCTAAAAGCGCAGGAGCTTTTTAAAAGCATCTGATACAGTTCTCAACGCCTACTTTAAATACCATCATAAGCATCCCGATTTATCGGGATGCTTTTTTGTTTGAATTATTTAGCTCAATTTTATAATTGAAATCAGAAAATAAGATGAATAAAGACATTGCAGATATCAGGAAGGAATACCAAATGCAGAGCTTATTGGAAACCGATGTTGCCGGCGATCCCTTTGAACAATTTACGCGTTGGTGGGATGAGGCACTTAAAAGTGAACTGGATGAAGTAAATGCCATGACATTGGCCACCGCGTCTGCGTCAGGCATGCCTTCCGCAAGGATTGTTTTGCTTAAAGCGGCTTCCGATAAAGGCTTTGTTTTTTTTACCAACTACACAAGCCAAAAAGCAAAGGAACTGGAAGAAAACCCTTTTGCATGCCTGGTTTTTTTCTGGAAAGAATTGGAGCGGCAGATCAGGATTACCGGCACCATTGAAAAAGTAAGCGCAGCAGAAAGTGACGAATATTTCAATTCAAGGCCTGCAGGCAGCCGTATAGGAGCCTGGGCATCTCCGCAAAGCAGTGTTATACCGTCAAGGGAAACAATTGAAAAAAATATTGAAAAATACGAGCTCCAATTCGACGGCGCTGAAATTACCAGGCCTTCTTTTTGGGGTGGCTATATTGTTAGGCCAACGGTTATAGAATTCTGGCAGGGCCGACCAAATCGGCTGCACGACCGTATCCAGTATTCAAAACCGGATGGACTATGGACCTTGGTTAGACTGGCTCCTTAAATGAACGAGGTTCGATGTACGATGTACGCCTGATGCAAAGGCCGTCGTACATCGTACATCGAACGTTGTTCATTGTTCTAAGTTTTTTTCTTAGCAGCAGGTTTTTTCTTTTCTGCAACTTCAACAGGAGCTACAGCTTTTGCAGCAGCCTTGGCCGGCCTGGTTTTACCAAATGAGCCTGCAAAAATTTTCCCTTTTTTTGTTTTAATATCACCACGTCCCATAATTGCGTTTTTTATTTTTTATGAATAATTAAAATTTTATCGTCACAAAAAAAGCAAGGCACATCAGCACCTTGCTTTTTTTTGTGTTTGATACAAAATTACATTTTAGCTGATAATTCTTTACCGGCTTTAAACTTAGCAACTTTCTTTGCTTTAATTTTGATAACAGCACCTGTTTGAGGGTTGCGGCCATTACGGGCAGCTCTTTTCGAAACAGAAAAAGTACCAAATCCTACCAAGGTAACTTTTCCACCACCTTTTAAGGTTTTAGTAACTGAAGTTACAAAAGAATCTAAAGCAGCATTTGCCTGTGTTTTTGTAATACCTGCATCGTCAGCAAGTTTTGAAATTAATTCAGCTTTGTTCATGATAATTTTTTTTGAATTTTTTAACTGCAACAAATATAGACGGTTTTTAATTGCAACAAAATTTTTTTTAAAAAAGTTTTAACGTACAGACGGGCTGTAAGCCAGAAGGAACAAGGACTTGAGGTGAGTGGCCGGGCAATTATTTATGAATTTTAAAATTGCCAGCCTCTCTAAAAGCCTTTACAGTATTGCATTTCATAGAAAATGGGTATGAAATCCTTTGCCCGTGCGGTTTTTAAAGGGATGCAAAATGTGCAGCAAAAAAAAGAGATATAAATTCAATTGTTTTGCACAATTAGTTAACAACTTGCATGACCGACCTAAAGGCGATGAATTGGTCGCCCCATTTGTTGAAGCTTTTCTGCCGCATGGTTGGTGCATGCTGCTCAATGTATTTATTGTACAAGCCTTTACTTTCGGCAAAATACTGTATGGCATAAGTGGGTCCTTCGGTATCATCAACTTCCAGCAAACGTAAAATGCTTGCGTGGGTAAAGCAGCCGGTTTGTATCACTTCAGGCGCATGCTCTTCTTTTAACCATTTCAGCCAATCGGTATGAATGGTACTTGCGATCTTTATGGTAACATTATAAACGATCATGTTGTTTTTCTTTTCAACTTCCTTTAGTATTTTAAAACTAACGAAAAATAAAATAATAGTACTGTAGCAGGAGCTAGTTATATTTTTTTAGTTTTCGCAAGGAGAAGATCTAATTTTTTTTAAACTTTCAACTCTACATATATAGGACAATGATCGCTGTGCTTTACGTCTGGAAAAATATCGGCATCAATCAATTGTTTTTTCAGCGGTTCTGTAACACTGATATAGTCAATGCGCCACCCTTTGTTATTTAGCCTTACAGAAGGAAAGCGTTGGCTCCACCAGCTGTAACGGTGTGGCTCTGTATGAAATTCCCGGAAAGTATCGATCCAGCCACTACCTAAGAATTTTGTCATCCATGCTCTTTCTTCAGGTAAAAATCCACTGCTTTTTTTATTTCCCTTGGGATCATGAATATCAATTTCATTGTGGGCAATATTATAATCGCCTACCAAAATAATCTTGGGATATTTCTTTTTAATGTTTTCAAGGTATGTGTGAAACTCATTTAACCAAACATATTTAAACGCCTGCCGCTCATCGCCGCTGGTACCCGATGGGAAATAGGCATTGATCAAACGGATATCTCCAAAGTCAAGTTGTATCACCCTTCCTTCATCATCGCTTGACGATATTCCGCAACCGATACAAACATTGTCGGGCTTTATTTTAGTAAATACTGCAACACCACTATAGCCCTTTTTTTGTGCACTAAACCAGTGGTGATGAAAACCCAGGTCTTCAAGTAATTTTACATCCACATCGCCCTGGCTTGCCTTGATCTCCTGTAAACAAATAATATCGGCCGGGTTGGTTTTCAACCAGTCTATAAAACCTTTTTTTATAGCGGCACGTATGCCATTTACATTGTAAGAAATGATCCGCATTGGAAATAATTTATTATACGTGTTTTAAGATAGCATTGCTTGTTTTCCTGGTTAAAAGTTCCAGCGGTATTAGAAAAGCACTGCAGAACAAGGATCTCCAATAAAAAAATCAGTCTTACTCCAATATCGGCCTTAACCATTTTGTAGCCTCATCTAAAGTCATTCCTTTTCTTTTGGCATAATATTCCAATTGATCTTGCTCAATTTTGCCTACGCCAAAATATTTGCTCTGTGGGTGGGCAAAATACCAGCCGCAAACAGATGATGCCGGATACATGGCCAATGATTCGGTAAGATGAATACCGGTTGCAACTTCGCCACCCAACAATTCAAATAATTTCCATTTTTCAGTATGGTCAGGACAGGCCGGATAACCCGGTGCTGGACGAATGCCTAAGTATTCTTCTTTAATCAATTGTTCATTGGTGAGATGCTCTTCAGAAACATAGCCCCAGTATGCTGTTCTTGTTTTTTTGTGGAGCAGTTCAGCAAATGCTTCCGCTAATCTGTCGGCTAATGCCTGCAGAATTATTTTGTTATAATCATCGTGGTTGGCTTCAAAGTTTTTGATGTGGGTTTCTATTCCCTGGATGGTTACAGAGAAAGCACCTACGAAATCACTCTTTTCAGATGAGATGAAATCTGCCAAAGATAAATTAGGTTGACCTGCGGTCTTTTTTATCTGCTGGCGAAGAAATTCTAGTTTGACTTTTTCCACAGGATCCTGCGGGGACTTTTGATTTTTGACTTCAACAGAATCTGCACTGGTTTTTTCTGCTTCCCAGAATCCCACAACGCCTTTTGCTGTCAGCCATTTTTCATCAATGACCTGCTGCAACAGCTTTTTTGCATCGTTGTAAAGCTTGGTTGCTTCAATACCAATTATCTTGTCGGTGAGTATAGCAGGGAATTTTCCATGCATTTCCCACGCAATAAAGAATGGTTGCCAATCAATGTATTCAGCAATCTCAACTAAAGGATAATTATCTAAAATTTTTGTCCCTGTAAAAGTGGGCGTAACCGGTTTGTAGTTTGTCCAGTCAATAACAACGCCATTTTTCTGCGCCTCCTCAAACTTTAAATATTGTTTGGTTGATCTTTTATTACCAAAATCTTCGGCCAGCTTATCATACTCTGTTTTTAAATTTTGTAGAAAGGAGGGCTTTTGTTCTTTGCTTAGTAAACTTCCGGCAACAGTAACGCTGCGGCTGGCATCCAATACATGTACAACTCCATCGTCATATTGCGGTGCAATTTTTACCGCGGTATGCATACGTGATGTGGTAGCCCCGCCAATCATCAAAGGTAAATTCATTCCCCTGCGTTTCATTTCATGCGCCACGTGTACCATTTCATCGAGGGATGGCGTAATTAAACCACTTAAGCCGATGATGTCAACTTTTTCTTTTACAGCCGTTTCCAAAATTTTATCAGTAGATACCATTACTCCAAGGTCAATAATATCATAACCATTGCATCCAAGCACAACACCTACAATGTTCTTTCCAATATCATGCACATCACCTTTTACCGTTGCCAGCAAAATTTTTGCAGCCCCAGCCGACTCCTCATTCACAGTGCCGGCAGCAAGGTGTGCATTTTTTCGGTCTTCCTTTTCCTGTTCAATAAAAGGCGTTAAAACTGCAACGGCCTTCTTCATCACCCTTGCACTTTTTACAACCTGTGGTAAAAACATTTTACCGCTTCCGAAAAGATCGCCAACGATGTTCATACCATCCATTAGCGGACCTTCAATTACATCGAGTGGCCTGGGGTATTTTTGACGGGCTTCTTCAGTATCAGCATCAATATAATCGGTTATGCCATTTACCAATGAGTGCGATAAGCGTTTTTCAACCGCTTCTTTTCTCCAGCTTTCGTCTTTAACTATTTCTTTTCCTTTTGCCTTAACTGTTTCGGCAAAGGCAATCATTTTTTCTGTTGTTTCGTTGCTGTCGTTATTTCTATTCAGGATAACATCTTCGCAGAGTTCTCTCAAGGCGGGTTCTATTTCATCATAAATCACTAACTGGCCTGCATTTACAATGCCCATATCCATACCCGCCTTAATGGCATGAAAAAGGAATACGCTGTGTATGGCTTCACGTACATGTTCATTACCACGGAACGAAAAAGAAACATTGCTTACGCCGCCACTCACTTTGGTTAGCGGCATTGCCTGTTTTATTTCACGGGTGGCTTCAATAAAATCTACAGCATAATTATTATGCTCTTCAATACCGGTGGCAATGGCAAAAATGTTGGGATCAAAAATAATATCCTGAGGTGCATAACCAACCTGCTCAGTTAATATTTTATAAGCCCGTTTGCATATTTCTACTTTTCTTACTTTGGTATCTGCCTGGCCTACCTCATCAAAAGCCATTACAATTACCGATGCGCCATAGCTTTTACAAATAAAAGCCTGTTCAATAAATTTGGCCTCACCTTCCTTCATGGAAATGGAGTTGACGATACATTTTCCCTGCACACATTTTAAGCCTGCTTCAATAATTTCAAATTTCGAAGAATCGATCATAATGGGAATCTTCGCAATATCTGGTTCTGCCTGCACAAGGTTTAAAAAAGTCGTCATGGCTTGCACACCATCCAATAATGCATCATCCATATTTACATCGATTACCTGTGCCCCATTCTCAACCTGTTGGCGGGCAACAGCCAATGCGGCCTCATATTGTCCCTCACGAATGAGCCGGGCAAACATTTTACTGCCTGTAACGTTGGTACGTTCACCAACGTTTATAAAATTTGTTTCCGGGCGAACGATCAATGGTTCCAGGCCACTTAATCTTAAATATGGTTTTATAATAGTCATTCTTTTTATTTAATCAGCCAATTCAAGTTCCACAACAGGTAATTCTCTGGGTTTAAACTTCCTTACTTCTTCAGCAATATGTTTGATATGAACTGGAGTGGTGCCGCAGCATCCACCCACAATATTTACAAAACCTTCTTTTGCCCATTCTTCAATAATATGTGCAGTTTCGTGTGGCTGCTCATCATACTCACCAAAAGCATTTGGCAAGCCGGCATTGGGATAGGCTGATGTATAGCATCCCGCTATCTGGCTTAGCTCTTCAATATGCGGCCGCATTTCTGATGCACCCAATGCACAGTTTAATCCTATGCTAATGGGGTTGGCGTGCATAACAGAAACATAAAATGCTTCCAGGGTTTGTCCGCTTAAAGTGCGGCCACTGGCATCAGTTATTGTACCTGAGATCATGATGGGCAAGGCCCCCTCTTGAACTTCGTTCGTTCCCTTACCAGGGAACCCCGAAGGGGGAGGAAGTCCCGGAGATTGTTGCGGAGATTTGCGGTTTTTAAAAAAATTCAGAAAAGCATAAATAGCCGCTTTTGCATTCAGCGTATCAAAAATGGTTTCAATTAAAATAATATCCACGCCGCCATCAACCAGGCCTTTTATCTGTTCCGTATAGGCTGCCGTAACGGTATCAAAAGTTACGGCTCTAAAACCCGGGTTGTTTACATCGGGCGATAGCGATAATGTTTTATTTAAGGGGCCAATGGCACCTGCAACAAAGCGTGGCTTATCCGGATCTTTTGCAGTGTAGGCATCGGCCGCACTGCGGGCACATTTTGCAGAGGCTACATTTAATTCATAAGCCAGCGACTGCATATCATAATCGGCCTGTGCAATAGAAGTACTACTGAAGGTATTGGTTTCAATAATATCGGCACCGGCCTCCAGGTATTGTTTGTGAATTTCTTCGATGATCTGCGGCTGGGTAATGCTTAATAGATCATTATTGCCTTTTACATCGGTATGCCAATCTTTAAACCGTTCGCCACGGTAATCATGCTCTTCCAGTTTATATCGCTGTATCATCGTGCCCATGGCGCCATCAATGATAAGGATCCGGTCTATTAAACAGTCTTGCAATGTTTTCATTCTTCGATTTAAGTTTAATTAATGATCAACTGTACAAGTGAGTGATGCTTCGACTCCCCTCAGCACAGGCTCCACGATGATGACCAAAGCTGTAGCGCTGACTTCAAAAAAAGTTACCGTAAACTTATAAACGAGAATCAATCTGAGGGGAGTAATGCAGAATTGCTTTCGTTTATTAGTTCAGTTGGAAAAAAATCAACGGGCCGAACAATAAACAAATCTGCCCGTTAACGGTGCAAATTTATAATAAGAAAGCCGTAACACAAAATGTTACGGCTCTTTAATGGAAACTTTAAAATGCTGGTTTTTAGTGCCTTTTTTAAAAGTAGTGGTACTTCTGGTTTTTCATATAATTCATTTGGGGGTTACTTTAAAAAATGAATATTTGTGGCTACTTCTAAACAAGCATCCCAAATGATCAGTTCCTGACAAACTGAACCTTTTCATCCCTTAATGGATTATCATCTTTAAGTTTAATACTGCTGGCAGTTTTTTCCTCTTTTACATAGTCGTCATTTATTTGGCTGAACAGGGGATCTGCACCAAAATCAAGGATAAACTTGCTGCTGCTTTCGCTCCATGCGCCGGTTACAGTGCTGCTGCCATTTGTTGCAGTCACCTGGCCACCGGCTGTAAAAGTAAAATTGTAACCGCTGAATTTGTAGGTCTCATCTTTATCATCCCAGTAAAGGCTGATACGCCAGGTGCCAGCAGGTGTACCCGATGTAGTAGGGGCAATATCATCGCTTTTTGAGCAGGTAGAAGATTGCAGCGTTGTAAAAAATGTTACGAGAGCTAAGGCAAGAAAGAGGTTTATTCCTCTTGTTTTAAAAGACTGGATCATAATTGTAAGTTAGGGTGAACAATTTTATTGACACTGTAAAAGTGGAGTGTTGTGTCGTTCTTAAAAACTGAAACTTACTGAACCGGTTTTTTGTGTAGTTGAGTGAGCAGCATCAATAACTGCAGGTGAGTTATAAAAAAAACCCCGGGGGTATCGGGGTTTTCTAATTACTTTGGATTTCTTTGGTAATGTTGGGCTTTCGTTGGATTTGGATTTACTTAGTAGTTTTCTTTTGGGATATTGGATTTGGTTGATGATGTAAAAGTAGGGCGGCAGCAGCCATGAAAAAAGTAAAAGACATTAAACAAAGGTTTTAAACCACTGAAAAGGCTTTTTTGGCAACTGAACCGGAAAATCAGGTTGGCAAAAGAAAAACCCCGAATGAACGGGGTTTGTAATGATTTTAGGTTCAGTGGTTTTTGTGGTTTTTTGGATAATGGATACTTAAGCGCTGGTTTTCTTAGTGAATTGGATCTGGTATTTAATTGGATATTGGTTTTTAACTAACAATGTAAAAGTAAAATGCTCAGAGCAGTAAAAAAACTAAAAGGATCTCAATTGAATATTTTTGATGCCGAACAGGATATTTGAGGAAGTGAACGGGAAAGGCCGCTTTGTTAAGTTTGCTAAAAAAGCAAAACCCCGATACTTCGGGGATTTGCAAGAACTTTTTGTTCAGTGGTGTCTGGTTTTTTCTGGATGATTGGATAATTAGCTTAACCTCTGGTTTTCTTAGTGAATTGGATTTGGTCTTTAGTTGGATATTGGTGTTTAACGTAACAATGTAAAAGTAATATGCAGGGACCATTAAAAAAACCAAAAGGATCTCAATGGTATAATTATGATGCCGAACGAGGAATTTGGGAAATTGAACGGGTAATTGGCTGCTTTTATAAGTTACCTAATAAGCAAATCCCCGATACTTCGGGGATTTGCAAGAACTTTTTGTTCAGTGGTGTCTGGTTTTGTCTGGATTGTTGGATACTTAACTTAACCTTTGGTTTTCTTAGTGAATTGGATTTGGTCTTTAGTTGGATATTGGTTTCTGATGTAAAAGTAATACAGGGCTTGTTGTTAAAAAACTAAAAGGCATTAAACAGTATATTCTTATTATTGAGCCGGCATTTATGGGTACTGAACCGGAATTTTAGTTTTTGACGCTGCAGGTTACATTGACTAGTCCTAAAAAGGGTTGACTGATTTATAAATGTTGATGCAAAGGTAAAAAATCACAAGAACCACCAAAGTTCTTGTGATTTTTTTTGCTCCAGGTTTTGATTTTCAGTTGGGTTTGGCTGTGCATTTGATTGGGGG
>JANOUJ010000467.1:0-3217 GCA_031416815.1 Chitinophagaceae bacterium | reverse complement strand
ATTGTGTAATGGCCATAGCATTAGGCCGCTCATCTATGAGCAAAAGCGGCAAGGAAAAAATATTAAATGCAAGGGAAGTAAAAAAATATGTTGATGCTGCCCTGGCAAATGATCCCAAAAATTTTAAAGCCTGGCATGTATTGGGCCGGTGGCAGTACGAAATTAGTAATTTGAACGGGCTGGAAAGAGGGCTGGTAAAAGTTTTATATGGCGCACTGCCACCTGCTACATTAAAGCAATCCATTGCGTCTTTCGAAAAAGCACGGGCTTTAAGGCCGGAGTTTTTACTGAACTATTTTGAAATGGCAAAAGCATATAAAGACAACGACAACAAAGCCAAAGCAGTTGCTTACCTACGGTTGATGATAACACTCCCCAACCAAACCGAAGACGACCCTGCAATTAAAGCCAGGGCAAAGGCTTTGATAAAGGAATGGCAATGATCCACACATTCTTTCTGCACATTTCAGGCTCCCCTAATTATCTTAACTTCGACATCAAAATTCCGTTTATGATAAAAATAATAAGTAGTTTATTGTTACTGTTCATTTCAGCAAATAACTTGCAGGCACAGGATAACATTATAATGGAATCAAAGTACGATCCGCACGCCTTGTTTGGTCCCAATTTTTATACAACAGGAGGTACCATCACCAGGGCCGCCACTGGTGAACCCAATGTGGGCTACTGGCAAAACAAAGCCGATTACCAGATCAATGCAACATTAAATGATGTTACCAATGTGATCGCCGGTTCTGTCATCATTACTTATAAAAATAACAGTCCGCATGCATTGCCTTTTTTATGGCTACAGTTAGACCAAAATCTTTTTAACAAAAATAGCAGGGGACAAGCAAGAATGCCCCTGGGCGGCAGAAGCCGGTATGGTGACAGTAAAAGCAATTTCAACGGTGGTTACAACATCAGCTCGGTAAAATTGCTAAATGAAAATACTGCTGCTGATTATATCATTACCGATACCCGGATGCAGGTACGTTTACCCAAAGCATTAAAAGCCGGCGGCGATGTGATCAAAATAAAAATTGATTTCGCATTTACTTTACCGGAGTATGGTGCCGATCGTTGTGGCATTTTAAAAATAAAGAACGGAAACATTTTTGCAGTGGCACAATGGTATCCACGCATGTGTGTGTTTGATGATGTGGAAGGGTGGAACACAGCGCCATACCTTGGCCCCAGCGAATTTTATTTAGAGTACGGCGATTTTGATGTGAACATTACAGCTCCTGCAAGCCATATAGTAGTTTGCAGCGGCGAATTGCTGAACGAAGCCGACGTACTAACTCCTACACAGTTAAGCCGCATGGTGGAGGCAAAAAAAAGCGACAAAACGGTGATGATACGCACCGAAGCAGAAGTTACCAATCCTGCATCACGTCCGGCAGCGGCTACGCTTACCTGGCGTTTTAAAATTACCAATGCTCGTGATATTGCCTGGGCAAGCAGTAAAAGTTTTATATGGGATGCGGCAAAAATAAATTTACCAAGCGGTAAAACTTCGCTTGCCATGAGTGTGTACCCCGCGGAAAGCAGTGGGCAAAAGGGCTGGAGCCGTTCTACAGAATATACAAAGAGCAGTATTGAGAATTACAGCAAGCGCTGGTTTGAATATCCTTACCCGGCGGCCGTGAACGTGGCCAGCAACATTGGTGGTATGGAATATCCCGGGATTGTTTTTTGCGGCTATAAAGCCGAAAGGGATGATCTGTTTGGCGTGACCGACCATGAATTCGGCCACACCTGGTTCCCGATGATAGTAGGAAGCAACGAAAGGAAGTATGGATGGATGGATGAAGGCTTTAATACATTTATTAATACCCTTGCCACTGAAGATTTTAATAACGGAGAGTACAAGGCTCAGGCACAGAATATGGAAAACCTTACGTCGTATTTATTTGGTTCGAAAACGGAGACCATCATGCTTACACCCGATGCGATGAAGGAACAGAATATTGGCCTTGCCCTGTATTTTAAGCCCGCCATTGGGTTGTCGGTTTTGAGAAATGAGATACTGGGGCCCGACCGTTTTGATTACGCCTTTAAAGAATATATCAAACGCTGGGCATACAAACATCCAACACCTACGGATTTTTTCCGAACCATGGATAATGCATCCGGCGAAAACCTAAGCTGGTTCTGGAAAGGCTGGTTTATTGAAAATTACAGGTCAGACCAGGCCCTTGTATCGGTAAATTATGAGAACAACAGGGCTAGCGAAGGCGCTATTGTTACCATTGCTAATTTAGACCAAATGGCTATGCCCGTTTATATCAGTTACGAAACAAAAGGCGGTACCAAAGGCACTATAAAACTGCCGGTGGAAGTTTGGAACAATACCAATACATGGAAGGTGAAGTTACCAACCACGGAAGAATTGCAGAAGGTAGAACTGGATGAAGACCGGGTTTTCCCGGATATGGATTTTAGTAACAATAGTTGGAAGGGAAATTGATTAACTAATAAATTTTACGAAAGCCTGACTTAATGCCGGGCTTTTTTATGGCCCGGCGAAGCAATTGTCGTTAATATGGATGCAGCCGTCAAATTTGGACGGAGGTGGAAAAAATGAAATAAGAAGTTAAACGCAATTGGGATGCTTGCTTTTTTTCCAATATTCTATTATAGCAGTGATATCATCTAATATCTGGCTATAACTGTTTCCCTTTTTGAAAAAACCCTGAATAGTCATGTGCAAAAAAGCTTGGTTAACATCTTCAGCTCTGGCAGAGGTTGAATAGAAAATGAAAGGGATACACTTTTTCTTCAATTCAGGGTCGTCATCAATTTCTTTTTTAAAATCCAGCCCATTTTGAAAAGGCATGTTTATATCACAAATGATCAGGAACGGCCGGTCTGTTGTTTCCCTAAGGTATTGCCTGGCTAAAAGGGTATTGGGAAAATAAATAAGTTTATTACCCACATTCAGATCTTTTAATGCCTCACGTATGGTAAGGGCATCATCATGGTCGTCCTCGATCAATATTATCGGGTCATTGGTCATTTTAGTTGGGAGTTTAGTAGCTGTTAAATTGAGCGCAAACAAAAATAGGTAATTTCACTAGTGTTTTGATGTTATAAATATAAGTTCTTTGAAAATATTGTCTGTATTGGGTTTCATCTATTTTGAAGGCTAACACGATTTGAAAAAATCGAAGTTTATTCTTAATATAACGCCTTGACAATCAATTTATATGAA
>JANOUJ010000466.1:0-3448 GCA_031416815.1 Chitinophagaceae bacterium | reverse complement strand
GGATGTGTTCTACATTTCCAGGAACGAAAGTCATCTAGACGTTGGCAACTGGATATATGAATTTGTATTGTTAAGCTTTCCGCTGCAAAAAATGTGCAGCACAAAAGAAATGGGTGGCCCGCAATGCAATAAAGAAGTACTGGAGAAACTAAAGGCCATGGAAGTGAAGGAAGAACAAACCAATGCCAACCAGTTATGGAAAGGCCTGGAGCAGTTTAAAAAAGTAAAAAAAGAAAGAAGTAAAAAATAATCATTAAAAATTAAAAATTAAGCGATATGCCAAATCCAAAAAGGCGCCACTCCCAGCAACGCAGTGCAAAAAGAAGAACACATTATAAGGCAAGTGAGCCAACATTGAGTGTTGACAAAACAACTGGCGAAACACATGTACGCCATCGTGCCCATGTTAGCGAAGGAAAATTATTCTACAAAGGAAAATTAGTAGCAGAGAAAGCTCCGCTAAAAGCATAATATTTTTCAAAGTATCAATTCTAAGTCCGAAATTCGTTAAAACGGGTTTCAGACTTAGAATTTTGCATTTATAGAGGTTTGTAGCCTGAAGGCAAAGTTTATAAATTGAGGGCTTTATAAGGATTGCTTCTCAGCTTCGCTGCGAAGGAGGTTAGCCACAAAGACTCAAAGACACAAAGTTGACTGCCCGTCGGCAGTAAACAAAATGCATAGCATTTTCCTTCGTGCCTTGGTGCCTTAGTGGCTAAATTCAATTTTGTAAAAAATTGTTTCCTGTCTTTTATAATTCTTCACTAGCACTCTTTTTGAAATTTTGTAACTTAAAAAGTAAGTGAAATGAATATAGCGCTGGATATGATGGGAGGCGATTTTGCCCCGCTGGAAGCTGTGAAAGGTGCAGCAGAATTTATCAGCACAGCAACATTTGATATTCATCTCACTTTAATTGGTGATGAAGCGCAGATAAATGTCCATCTTATCGATCATCCCATTCCATCCAATAAATTTACCATTGTACATGCTGCCGAAGTAATTGGCATGCACGAACATCCCACCAAAGCACTTAAAGAAAAACAAAACTCATCCATTGCCATCGGCTTTCAATTGCTGGCAACAGGCAAGATTGATGCATTCATCAGTGCAGGCAATACCGGCGCCATGATGGTCGGTGCATTGTTTAGCATAAAAGCCATTGAAGGCGTACTGCGGCCAACCATCGGCGGTTATATGCCTCGGGAAGATGGTACACTTGGATTGCTGGTTGATGTTGGCCTCAATGCGGATTGCAAACCTGAGAACCTGAACCAGTTTGCTTTATTGGGATCGTTGTTTGCCAAACACATTTTAAATTTTGAGAACCCAAAAGTTGGCTTAATAAACCTCGGCGAAGAAGAAGGTAAAGGCAATATTCTTACACAGGCTACTTATCCATTGCTGAAAGAAAATACACAGATAAACTTCATTGGCAATGTTGAAGGCCGCGATATTTTATTAACCAAAGCCGATGTATTGGTGTGCAATGGTTACACCGGCAACGTGGTTTTAAAACTGGCCGAAAGTTTTTACGATATTGCAAAGCGCCGCAACATCAGCGACGAACATTTTGATCGCTTTAATTTTGAGCAGTACGGCGGCGTACCCGTGCTGGGCGTAAATAAACCTGTCATCATCGGCCACGGCATTTCCCACGCCATGGCCTTTAAAAATATGATACGCATTGCACAGCGTATGCTGGAGACGGATCTTTCAGGAAAAATGAAAGATAGTTTTTTGAGCCCGGCTTAGGAATTACTATTAGGCTTCAGAGGCGTCGCACTCTTGTACAGGAAATCTTTTATTGAGCTTTTATCGTAGCAATAAAAATATGGATTTTTAAAGAATAAGCATCTTTAAGATCAATTTCATTCTAACAACGCTTTACATGAGGCTCCTATCTCTTATCATATTCATCAGCAGCATTTTTTTCGTAAGCTGCAATATTCAAAAAAAAGCACCCGACAGTTGTATGGAAAACCCTAATGTTGAAGGTAAACTGTTGATTATTATAGGTGAGAAAGTTTCAGTAAAAATAATGCCGCACGAAGAAGGCTCCATGGATGGAAAATTTCTGGCAAAGTATGTAATAAAAGAACTTGTTTGTGGTAAGTATAATAGGGATACTATTTCATTTATTGCTTACGATCACTATGGATATCCCGGCTTTTCAAATTATAAGAATGTTATGCTTTTCCTGTCGGATTATGACAGTGTTATTTATCACCAGAAATACCAGTTTTATGATGTGTATAAAACAAAGAATGGAAGATGGGCAAGCAGCTATCAAGCCGATGACTACTGGCGATCTTCCGGCGTAAAGCCTGTACCCATTGAATTTGCAGAAGAAGTTTCATACAATATCTCAGGAGGAAAAAAGAAATTGATAAAGCAATATTATCCCGAACCATATTTCAGGTTAACCAAAGAAAAAGCAATTGCAGTATCGGGCAATTATGTACCGGAATTATTTCAACTAAAAAAAGATGGAATTTTAAAAGCAAGAGGATTATTTGGCAACCCTGAATCACACCCACAATTAATGGAGACAGAAATGGCTGAAATTGACAACGAGTTTGTAAGTGTTACAAAAACTGAAAAGGATCAATTAACAAATGTATTTACCAAATTGATCTCGGCTATAAAAACAAAAAATACAGAACAGATCAGGCAAATGTCACTCGACAGTATTTATTGTTCTATCTGCGAAGGCATCAGGGAAGATTATTACGATAATGAACTGGATGATATTAAAAACTATATCGACTCAGCATATCAACATTTGTCTGATGAAAAGATTTGGGGACCAGCAGATGGCAGGTTCAAATTAAGATTCTCGGCAGATAAATATAAAAAGACCAAACCTGCCAACTTCAAGCTGAAAGAAAATGAAAATCTACTTATATATCACGTATTTTATTATAAGCGTAGTGGTAAAAAATCACAAAGATTTCCAATGCCAAAATCTCATGTATTTAAATTTGTGAAAATAGACGACAATATTAAATTCTATGGCATGGTCTCGAATTAAAACCCACCTTGCAATTAAAATTCAACCCATGCGGCATTATATATATCCTCTTTGCTTTTTACTTGCTTTATACTCCTGCAACAACCTTTCCCCCGAAACAGAAAAACAAATTAAGAAAGAGAGTAAGAAGATTATTAAGCAGGTTAAGGCAACGGTAGATCATTTGGATATGGCACACGACTATATCAGTTTAGAAGCAAAACCTGATAGTAGTGAGATACGCATGTATTGGAAAGATGACAAAGGGAATGTTTTGGGCAGCATCGGCAACCTTAAACAGTTTGCCGAACAAAATGGCAGCACACTTTTGTATGCCTGCAATGGTGGCATGTACATGCAAAACCAGGCCCCGCTGGGGTACTACATTGAGCAGGAAAAAACATTGCAGAAAATAAATACCAAAACCGGCAGCGG
>JANOUJ010000465.1:0-8616 GCA_031416815.1 Chitinophagaceae bacterium | reverse complement strand
TATGTTTCCAAAAGCAGGCGGGCAATATGTTTACCTGAAAGAAGCTTTTAATCCATTAGCAGGATTTTTATATGGCTGGAGTTTTTTTACCGTGATACAAACCGCAACTATAGCAGCGGTAGGTGTGGCGTTCAGCAAATTCGCCGGATATTTTATCCCTGCATTAGAATTGAAAGATGAGAATATCTTATTGCAGGTCGGGAGTCTGAAAATCTATATTGCCCAACTCGTTTCCATAGTCCTTATTATTTTCCTCACCTATATTAATACAAAAGGCGTAAAAGGTGGCAAAACCATACAAACAAGTTTTACAGTAGTAAAATTGTTGTCACTTTTTGGCTTGATCGTGTTTGGGTTTTTAATGGCAAATGGCGACATATGGAATGCTAACTGGAGCAATGCCTGGCAAATGACAACAAGAAATGCGGAGGGTGCAATTATTGGGGGCGTTGCCGGATCGGCCATATTGGGAGCAATTGCAGCATCAATGGTAGGCTCCATTTTCAGCAGCGATGCCTGGAACAACATTACATTTATAGCAGGAGAAGTAAAAAATCCAAAACGCAATATAGGATTGGCATTATTCTTAGGCACCCTCATCGTTACCATTATTTATGTATCAGCCAACCTGATGTATATAAGTGTATTGCCGCTTAATGAAGTTGCTTCTGCTCCACAGGATAGGGTAGCGGTTTCTGCCAGCCAGGTCATCTTTGGCAATATTGGCACTTATGTTATTGCAGTTATGATCATGATCTCTACATTTGGCTGTAATAACGGATTGATACTGGCAGGCGCAAGGGTATATAATACAATGGCAAAAGACGGATTGTTCTTTAAAAAAGCGGCCACGCTTAACAGGAATGCCGTACCTGAATATGCTTTATGGGCGCAATGTATCATGGCTTCTATTCTTTGCCTCAGCGGAAAATATGGCAACCTGTTGGATATGATCTCCTTTGTAGTTGTATTATTTTATGTACTTACCATTGCCGGTATATTTATTCTGAGGAAAAAAAGGCCGGATGCAGAACGTCCTTATAAAGCGTTTGGATACCCGGTATTGCCTGCGATCTATATTTTAATGGGACTTGCTTTTTGCATCTTACTGATCAACTATAAGCCGCAGTACACATGGCCCGGGTTGATCATCGTATTGATCGGCATACCTGTTTATTACCTGGCACTAGCCAATAAGAAAAAAGTTTAAATCTTCATACCTAAAATGGATTTCGATAAATTATTCCAAAATTTTTATCAGCTAAAAGTTGTCGTGATCGGCGATGTAATGCTGGATACCTATTGGTGGGGAAATGTAGAACGCATTTCTCCCGAAGCGCCGGTGCCGGTTGTGGCCGTAAGCAAAAAAGAGCAACGCATTGGTGGCGCAGGCAATGTGGCCTTAAATATTGCTTCCATGGGAGCAAGTGTGAGTATGATCAGTGTGTTGGGCGAGGATGGAGATGGAGAACAATTGACCAAATTGCTTCAACAGAATAATATCAACACAAAATATCTAGTGCAGAGTAAGAGCCGGGTTACCACCAATAAGATACGTATCATAAGCCGCAACCAGCACATGATGCGGCTTGACGCAGAAATGGCCAATGACATGCTGGCTGATGACGAAAACCTGTTGTTAAATGCTTTTGAAAATTATATAGCTACAGAACATCCTGCGGTGGTGATAATGGAAGATTATAATAAAGGCGTGCTTACAGAAAATGTGATCAAAAGAATCATCGCCTTATGCAAAAAGCAAAATATACTAACTGCAGTAGATCCCAAACGAAAAAATTTCTTTGCTTATGAAGGCGTGGATATTTTTAAGCCGAACCTGAAGGAAGTAAAAGACGGTTTAAATACTTTACGTGATGACATTAACCTTAGTGTATTAAAGGATATGCATTTGCTATTGCAGGAAAAACTGAAACACCGCATATCACTCATTACTTTATCAGAGAAAGGGGTTTTTTATGCACAGCATCCCGTGGATCACCAGGAAAATCATGCAGCTATCATACCTACACATATCCGCAGTGTGGCCGATGTTAGTGGCGCCGGAGACACAGTGATTGCTGTTGCAGCATTGGTTTTTGCCGCAACCGGCGATGCAAAACTAATGGCTGAAATCGCCAATATAGCCGGCGGATTGGTTTGCGAAGAAGTCGGTACGGTGGCGATTGGTAAAGAATTGTTGATTGAGGAATGTAAAAAGTTATTGTCTTAAACTTAAAGACTGTCAAGCCTGAGCCTGTTGAAGGCGGTTTAATTCAATTACCGGATTCGAAAAGCTCACCCTGACAACTTTTAACTTTTATCCTCCAGCTCATCTTTTATTTGTTGTCTTTTTTCTGCAATAGTCAGGAAACTGCTGAAATTTACTAACAGTTCAAAAAAGACTTTTGCAACAACAAAAACCAGGATGAAAATTTTACCTCCTCCAAAACTTAAAAACATACTGCCAAGTATTACCACAAACTGCTGTACAAATATCCGCATGTAAGGTTCAAACATAAGCCTGCCAATGGATACGGTCTTATATCTCCCCGACATAAAAAAGTCAAAGAGATTTTGCATTGTGTAATAGGCGATAAATATCAACAGCATCAGTTTTCCATTGTCACCCAACAGTCCGGGTATTTTAGCATAATTTCCAAAAAGAGAACCGTTGGGTAACAAACCGCTCACACTGAAGAATATTTGTGTTTGCACAAAAACAAAAAATCCATAGTGTACAATGAAAAAGAAAATAAAGAACCAGCCACTTTGCCTTGAGGAAGCTCCACCGTTTTCCCAAACATCAGTTTGCTTTACAAAAATGGTAACGCATGCCATTTTAAGTACGTTGATGATACCAATGATCACCGTCTCCAGGCAATACACCAAAAAAACTTCTGATGCATTCCAGCCATCGAACCATACACCATAAAGCGGAATAAGGTTTACAACGATAAGCAGCCAATCGCCCGGAGATAACTTTCTTTTAAACATGCGAAATTGTAGAAGGTTTATGGATGAAAATTAGATAATTTTGACCAACATTTAAATACCCACTAGCACGTATGCAACAATTTTCAATGGCAATACACGGCGGAGCCGGCACAATACTGAAGGAAGACATGACCCCCGACCTGGAGAGGGCTTATTTGAACGGCCTGGAAGATGCACTGGCAGCAGGTTATGCAGTTTTGGAAGAAGGCGGTTCGGCGGTGAATGCAGTTAAAGCATCCATTGTTGTATTGGAAGATAACCTATTGTTCAATGCCGGGCGGGGTTCTGTATTTACAAAAAAAGGTGTGCAGGAAATGGATGCGGCCATCATGGATGGTAAGGATCTTTCTGCAGGGTCAGTTGCAGGAATAAGGAATGTACGCAACCCCATCGAACTTGCTACCGAAGTCATGCTCAACAGCAACCATGTTTTTTTAAGTGGCAAGGGCGCTAATGATTTTGCCATTAAGCAGGGAATAAAACTGGAGCCTGATGAATATTTTTTCTCACAGTTTCGTTACGACCAATGGAAGGAGATAAGAGACAGTGATAATTATTCATTGGATCACACACACAAAGGAGTGGAAGAGTTAATGAAGGACAAAAAATTTGGAACGGTTGGTGCTGTAGCTTGCGACAAAGATGGGGATATTGCAGGCGCAACAAGCACTGGTGGCATGACCAACAAAAAATATGGCCGCATTGGCGACAGTCCCTTGATCGGCGCCGGCACGTATGCCAATAATAAAACCTGCGCCATAAGTTGTACCGGGCACGGTGAGCCATTTATTTGTGCAGTTGCAGCTTATGATGTTAGTTGCCTGATGGAATATAAAGGAATGAGTTTGCAGGAAGCCATGCATGAAGTGGTGAATGTAAAACTGGTGAAGATGGACGGGGAAGGTGGCATGATAGGTGTGGATGCAAAAGGAAATGCAGCTATGATATTTAACAGTGCAGGTATGTACCGGGGCATGAAGAATAGCGATGGAGAAAAAATTATTGGAATTTATAAGGATTAATATTTTGAGCCAGGCATTTGTTTTTCAATTTACCTTCACAGGCGTCGCACTCTTGTACAGTATATCTTTGCTGAACATTAAAGGCCTTCTTACAATTATTTAATCTATAAAGTTTACTTCCTCAATGGAAAATAATAATGCTGAGCCAGATAATTCTAAAAGCCCCTTTAGGGGTTTGGGGTTAAGAAAATTTGCTGTTATAGTTGCCGGCGGAACCGGAAACCGCATGAACAATACAACACCCAAACAGTTCTTACTGTTAAAGGGCAAGCCGGTTTTATATTATACTATTCATTCTTTTTTACAAGCCTATGATGATCTGCAGATCATATTGGTTTTACCTGAAGAGCATGTTGCTGCAGGGCAGGAGATCATTGATGCATTTTTTGATTACAACCGCATACAGATAACCATTGGCGGCCGTACAAGATTTCACTCTGTACAAAACGGTTTACAACTGGTTAGCGAAGAAGGAATTGTTTTTGTGCATGATGCAGTGCGTTGTTTGGTAAGCGTTGAATTGATCAAAAGATGCTACGATGCAGCCATCGAAACAGGCTCAGCCATACCGGTTGTTGACAGTAAGGACAGTGTACGCATTATTACCGAAGATGGTAATGAAGCATTGGAACGCAGCAATATAAAGCTGGTGCAAACCCCACAAACTTTTCACAGTAAAATATTATTACCAGCTTACGAGATAGATTATAAAGATAAGTTTACCGATGAAGCAACAGTGGTAGAAGCATTTGGTTTAAAAGTGCAGTTGGTAGCAGGAGAGGAGAATAATTTTAAAATCACCAGGCAGGTTGACCTGGTGATTTCCGAGCATCTTTTGCCGGAGAACTGATCATTCTTTAATGATCGAGATCTTCATTCTCACATTTTCTTTTGGCCTGTCGTTCTTATCCGTTTTAACAGCTGCAATTTTATCAATTACATCAATGCCTTCAACCACTTCACCAAAAATAGTATAGTTCTTATCTAAATGCGGTGTGCCGCCCAGCGTAGCATAGGTTTTTCTTTGTTCTGCGGTATAAGTAAAGTGAGGGGTTTTTTCATACTCGGCAATCGAGATCGGATCAACCAATTGCCGCCTTACTATTTTT
This sequence comes from Chitinophagaceae bacterium, assembly GCA_031416815.1. Lineage (GTDB taxonomy): Bacteria > Bacteroidota > Bacteroidia > Chitinophagales > Chitinophagaceae > Ferruginibacter. The sequence goes on along the minus strand of JANOUJ010000465.1, from coordinate 3,491 downwards.
AAGCTATCCGTTTTCCCTTCTTTATCAAGGCGCACATAATAATTTTTAAGCGTCATACTTTTTCCACTGAATGCAACATTGTAATTGATCTTTTGCACAAGATCTTTATTCACCCGTATCTCCGCTTTTCGCAAGGCGATGGAATCATAGGCCTTACCCATCACAAGATAGAATTACGAACCGGATGATTCTTTGGCAGGGGTAACTTCATCATCTTCCCTGGCTGCGGCCAGCATACCTTTTTTATGATACAGCTTTTTATTGAATTCAGCCGGTATCCAATAACCAACATCTCCATAACCTAACGCAGCAGTGTCGTTTGCCGACTTACTATCGTAATCGCCGCCCTGTATCATAAAGTTATTGATCACCCTGTGAAAAAGTAAACTGTCATAAAAACCCTGTTTAACCAGCTTAATAAAATTTTTGCTGTGGAGCGGAGTTTCTTTGAAAAGTTTCACCTTGATATTCCCGTAGGGAGTGCTGATGAGGATCGTTTCTTTACCATAAGTTTGGCCAATGGAAGTACTGGTTCCAATAAAGACCAGGAAACCTATTGTTATTAAATATTTTGTCATTGATTTGATGATATGTAGTTTGTAAATGTATTAAAAGTTTGCATTGTTTCCATTTCCTGTTCCATAAACCGGGGCGATGGAAACGAAATTTATAAATTGAAATTAAAAATACTTAGCAAACGGTTACGCCAATAACCGATGATTGATAGCAAACCGAACTAAATCCGTAGATTCGTCCACAAAACTATCGATATGAAAAACAAATCCGTTTACTACGCCGGCTACCTGCAACCTGACAAGATCAGAGTCCCACAAAATAACATCAAAAAAATAAATATCATTTTAATTGGAATGTTGATTGCTGCTGTAATATTGAGTAGCTGTGGTGGATCAGGAACGACAGAAAAAACGGCAAAAAGTAAAATAGAACGAATTGCAGGCAAAGGCGAAGTGGAAATTGGAGATCAGATATGGATGGGCAAAAACCTGGACGTAGAAAAGTTTAGAAACGAGGATTCCATCCCGGAAGCAAAAACCAGTGAGGAATGGCTAAAAGCATTTGAGCAGGCTAAGCCGGCCTGGTGCTACTACGACAACGATCCCAAAAATGGTTTGAAATACGGAAAGTTATATAACTGGTATGCAGTAACAGACCCGAGGAAGCTTGCACCCGAAGGATGGGAAATCCCTTCGCAGTTTTCCTGGCAATCCCTGACAAGGTTTTGCGATACTTCTTACGGCACCAATATAGATGTTGAAAACCTGGAAAAAACCCGGTTCGGTACTGTAGAATTGATGGATCGCAAAGATTGGGATACGGCTTATTGCAAAGGAGAAAATAAAAGCGACTTTACAGGATTACCGGCAGGTTATAGAGACAGCACTGGTAGTTTTCTTTACTATGGTACTTATACCGGCTGGTGGAGTACAACGGAAGTCATTAATAGAAGTTTCACAAGTGCAAATAATAATTCAAACCAGGCTTATGTTTTTTTGTTTAATAGCATTGGCAAGGACTATCACAATGCGGCAAGCCGTGCAAGTGGGTTTTCAGTACGCTGTGTAAGATAGCTGATCTCTGATATACATAATGGCTCACTCCTTCAACCACTTAATTACTCCTGGCAAAACGTTTAATTTAATAGCGCTGTACTTTTCTTCCACAGCCCCAAAGCTGCTGTAAAAAAATGCCAGGCTGGGTATATCGCTTCCTTCAAAATCAAGCAGGAGGTCTTCCCCGGCATTGTCTTTTATAAATGCATTGATGAGTGCATGTGATGCACCTAATGTTTTTCCATTAGGATGATTACCCACCATAATATAATAAGCCCTGCTGTGCGAAAAGAAAAAAACAGCTGATGCAATCAGCTGACCTTCTTTTGTATAAACACCATAGGAGGTGGCTTTTTGTTTGCTGTACAATAACTGAAAGAGTTTTTCAAACCTGCTAAAATCATCATCAGCAATTGAAGAAAAATTATTGGCCTGCTCTTTTGCAAGCCTGATAACATCGGCTATTGCAATATTCTTATTAATGCTTAATTGAAACTGCTCACTCTTTTTAATATTGCGTTGTATATTTTCCCGGTAAGCAGTGTACAGTTTTTCATAATTGCTGTTCAGGCTTAAAACATAATTCATCCGCTGGTACAAATCAAAATTGTTCAGCTTAAAAAGATTACCGGGGTTAAAATAAATATCCCAGTATTTAAATTTTGAAGGAATTGCTTTTAAGAATTCATTGACTGTTTCGGCAGTTAATGAGTTTCCGAAAACACCCAGGCAGGCTGTAAATGGCGGCTGGTATAAATAATGAATGCTGTATTTTTTGTTCCAGGTAAGCGGCATTACGGCTTCATAATCGTTTCCACTGGATCCTGCGGACAGCACCAATGCATCCCAGTTCTTAGCCATGGCATCTAAATAAAAAGAATACGCATAAATCAATCCATTATCTGCTTTGTCTATACAGGCATCCCATTTTGTTTTAATGATCTGCTGATATGTGAGGTAATGAATTTCCACGATCAAAACGGAATTTTCGGAACCAGTTTTTTAAGGCTGATATTTTGCAGGTCAATACTGAAAGCAATATTTTTCCAAAATCTTTTTTCTATGATGGTAGATTTAAAATAGTCTTTGTATTCCTTACTGTACAAAAGCGGTACATAGATATTTACCGTGTTTTTGAATAAGGACAGTTGCAAACCTGCATCATACACAAACCTGCCGGTTGCTGCATTCTTTTTCCAGGCTTCCGCATAGGTTCCAATATCAACAAAAACTTTAATGGGGATCTTAAATGGTAATACGGCAAAAGGGTTTATCGCATTGGGAATTGTTGATGTAAAATTTGCTGCAGCCAACCAGTCATCGGTTTTACCTATTTTATTACTTAAATAATCTGTGCGTACCTTAAAGCCTCCGTCACGTATCATGATCTGCTGACTGGAGAATTTTTCAAACTCATTGCGGCCAACAAAATAATTGCTGTAAGTATAATCTTCATAGCCTTTGGGCCCGGTCATGTTTAAATGATAACGATCGGTCTCAAATTGTTTAATGAAAGTTTTATCGCCCAGGTAGAAGAATTTTCCGGCAAACAATCTCACATCCATTCCTCCGCCTTTGGCATAATTAAAAAAATAATTACCCGTAAAGGCCAGCCTGGCAAAACCTTCTCCCTGCTCTACCTGTAACGCACCTTTGTAAGGATATAAAACCCGGTTATTCTCTATTACAAACTGCAACTGGTTTACATAGCGGGATTCTGTTGGGTAGGTGATTACATCAACCTGGTTTATTGTATCCCGGGTAAATAACAAGCCCTGTTCACGGAACATAAATTTTTTCAATTGTATGAATTTGGTGATACTACTGCGTGGGTTTTTATTGGCAAAAACATATTTAAGCGACGGTACTATTTTTGAAAAACGCTGGGCAAGTGTTGTATTGGTGGAGTCGGTAAAATTA
>JANOUJ010000464.1:0-3070 GCA_031416815.1 Chitinophagaceae bacterium | reverse complement strand
ATCTATATTAACTTGTTGCGCTGTTGCATAAACTGGTAGAAATAGAAAAATAAATATTTTAAAATATGCTTTCATAATTTTTTAACTGACTGGTAATTTAATGGTAAATGCTGAACCTTCTCCTTCCTTCGTCTCCACCTTCAATTCACCACCATGCGCTTTTACAATATCATAACTCAAACTCAATCCCAATCCTGTTCCCTGGCCGGTAGGCTTGGTGGTAAAGAATGGTTGAAATATTTTATCCAAAACCTTTTGTGGAATCCCGTTGCCATTGTCCTTAACCTTAACCTCAACCTTGTCATTTAATTTCTTTGTACTCACTGACACTGTTGGCTCGTAACTTTCAATTCCTGATTTCTTTTTCTCATCCACAACATAAAAAGCATTGGTAATTAAATTTAAAATAACCCTGCCCATATCCTGCGGGATGATATTGATGTTGCCGATGCTTTCATCATAATCTGTTTTCATGGTTGCATTGAACGATTTATCCTTTGCCCGAAGACCATGATAAGCTAATCGCAGATATTCATCTGCCAGTGCATTGATGTTCGTGGGCTCTTTTTGCCCACTGCTGCTGCGGCTGTGTTGCAACATTCCTTTTACAATGGCATCGGCACGTTTGCCGTGGTGATTTATCTTTTCTTCATTATCTGACACGTCTTTAGCAATTGCCTGTACTTCATCATAGTTGCCTTTGCTTATCTCATCATTCATTTCGGTAAGTAGTTCCTTATTTACTTCTGAAAAATTATTAACGAAATTCAAAGGGTTTTGAATTTCATGTGCAATGCCTGCAGTTAATTCACCCAATGAAGCCATTTTCTCTGATTGGATAAGTTGGGATTGGGTGGATTTTAATTCTGCCAGTGTTTTTTCCAGTTCACTATTGGCTTTCTGTTTTTGCCGGTTGTTGCGGTACAGAATGATAGCTACCAATAAAAAAACTGCAAGTCCGCCCAATAGCAGCCCGGTGCGTATTTTATTTTGATAGGCAACTTGTGCCGCTTCAAGATCTCTTTTTCGCTGCTCTTCTTCAAATGTCAGCATTTGAATTTGCTGATTGGTGCGTAAGCTGTTAACGCTGTCGTTGGCTGCAGAATATACTTTCCAGTATTTTACAGTACTGTCGGCGTTGACATTCTGGTAATACTCTGTCAGCATTTTGGCGGGCTTCAGCACCAAGTTGTTCATTTCTGTTCCGGTTACAATATTCACTGCTTTTTTGTAGTACCAGGCTGACGAATCATACAGCTGTATCCGGTCAAAATGTTCCGCCATAGCCACATAAATAATACTTAAATATCGAGGCGATTGTACTCTGTTTGCCAGCAACAATGCCAGTCCAAAATATTTTTTTACGCTATCGGGCATATTTTTATGGCTGTATATGCCGGCAATGGTTGAGTAAACAGCACCTTGATTGGCGACGCCCTTTACTTTGATCATATTTCCTATTCCTCTCATTGAATAGTATAATGAAGAATCGTAATTGCCCATATTGTAGTATACGGCTCCCAGGTTCGTATCAGGGTACCAGATATCATCCCTGCCAGCTTGTTGCAAATATTGCAAAGCTTCCCTGTAGAGAGATAAGGCTTTTTCGTTTTCCAGCCTGTCCTTGTAAATATGTGCCATTTGATTGATGGCAAAAGCCAGCAAAATCTTGTTGCCTGTTTTTTCCGCCAGGGCCACGGCTTTACGATGATATTCCAGGCCCCTTACATAGTTGCCTGTAAGACGGTAACCCTGGCCAGCAGCGCTTAGTGCAGCCGATTCGATAAAAATGTCATCGTTTTGCCTCGAAGCATCCAGCAACTTCTGGCTGAGTTTCAGCAGTTGCAGGGGGAACCCATCAATGGAAGTGAGATAGAAAGCTAAATTAAGATCAGCTTTTTTGTTCGCATCCTTTTCCTTAATCAACAGGTTGAAGATGGAATCACATTGTGCCATAACCTGTTCCGCCATTTTGCTTTGTGCAAATGCTGCGAATTGGAATAAAGCGAACAGGAATATCAATAATATTTTTTTCATATCAGTTTCAAACGTGTAGGTTAATTATAAATGTTGATCCTTCCCCTTCTTTCGTCTCTACTTTCAACTCTCCGCCATGTGCTTTTACAATATCATAACTCAATGATAAACCTAAACCTGTTCCTTGCCCTGTTGGTTTGGTAGTAAAGAAGGGTTGAAATATTTTATCCAGTACTTTTTGTGGAATGCCGTTGCCGTTGTCAGTGACCTTTATTTCTACTTTTCCATTTATCTTTTTTGTGCTTACTGAAACTGTTGGTTCGTATCCGGTTGGTTGCTGCTTCTTTTTTTCATCAACCACATAAAATGCATTTGTAATTAAATTGAGTATCGCCCTTCCGATATCCTGCGGAATGATGTTGATGCTACCAATACTTTCGTCATAATCCGTTTTCATGGTTGCGTTAAATGACTTGTCTTTAGCACGCAATCCATGATAAGCCAATCGTAAATATTCATCGGCCAATACATTGATATCTATTGGTTCTTTTGTACCACTACTGCTGCGGCTATGTTGCAACATTCCTTTTACAATAGCGTCGGCACGTTTGCCATGGTGGTTTATTTTTTCTTCATTTGCTTTAATATCATTTGATATTTCAATCGCATCATCAATTTTTCCGGCTTTTAATTCCTGTTGCAACTCTTCCACCAATTCTTTATTTACTTCCGAAAAATTATTAACGAAGTTTAACGGGTTCTGTATCTCATGTGCAATGCCTGCCGTAAGTTCACCAAGGCTCGCCATCTTTTCAGATTGAATGAGTTGAGATTGGGTAGATTTTAAATTGGTTAGCGTTGTTTCTAATACTTTGTTTGCTTTTTGTTTTTGGCGATTGTTTCGATAAAGTAATAGTGCAATTAATAGTATAAATCCAAGCGTACCCAAAAGTGAAATTATCCGGATACGGTTCTGGGTAGCAGATTTCTCCTGTTCTATTCTTTGTAAATTCTGATTCTCTGTAAATAAAATGTTTTGATATCGTATTAAATTGTTCTTTTCCACTTTGTTAAGACTGTCTATTAATGGAGC
>JANOUJ010000463.1:0-3295 GCA_031416815.1 Chitinophagaceae bacterium | reverse complement strand
AGTTTTTCATCTGCATAAAAATGCAGCCTGATATTTTTTGCAGCACAAATATCCGCAGCATAGCTTTCCATGCGGTTAACCAGTTTTTCGCCATCATCATTTTCGGGGTTAATGGCCCAAACAATATCACTCATACTGGTTACCATGTCGCGGCTGTTTTCGCCCATCTTATCCAATACCCTTTCAAGATTGGGGTTGGTTTCTTTCAATTGGCCTTTTAATGCCTGGCTATATAAAGATATGGAGCTTAGCGTTGCGCCTATATCATCATGCAGATCGGTAGCAATCCGGGTACGAATTCTTTCGAGTTCCAGCGCCCTCTTCAGCCGGAAACGATAAAATAAAAATCCGGCTGCCATCATCAACACTGCTATCAAAACAATAAACCACCAGGTTCTGTAAAAAGGCGGTATTACACTAAAATACATGGCTGTTACCTCACTTTCCATACCGGCTGTATTTGCCGACCTGGTCATAAAAGTATAATCACCAGGAGGCAATTGCTCATATCGCACTATCGAACCAACACTTAACAGCTTCCATTCATTGTCCCAGCCACTGAGGCGATACCATATTCTGTTTTCTTTTTCATCAATAAAATCGGCAGGAGAAAGTTCGATTTCCACTGCATCCTTGTAAGAACTTTGTATACTTTTTGTGGAGCCTGACAGCAGGTAGTTTTCCTTTTGCCCAAAACGCATCCGGCTAATGATCACAGGCAACGGCTTGGTGCTTTTCTTCAACAGGTTTGTTTTAAGCACAGCAAGCTTTCCCTGAGATGCAAAAAGTACTTCAGCAGGCATCGAAGTATTTATCTCGTTAATAATGGACCCATCTTCAAGTCCGGGAAGGTTGTTCATAGATTGCCAGTGTGAAAAATTACTGTTGGTTTTATAGATACCATCTGCTGTTTGCACCCATAAATTATTGTCCGTATCTTCTGTAATTTTTTCTATCGAAAAATCGCTGAAGCCTTTTACCGGATAAACCGGGATCAATTGGTCATTTTTAAATTCATATATCTTTAACTGCCCGTACACCCATACTTTGCCTTTTTTTGAAAAAAGCATACGCTGTGGCGAAATTTTTGACTCGGCAACCTGCTCTTCCTGCAATGGCGCCATCCATGTTTTATAGGAAAAGGTTTGGGGGTTAACGATGTATAGTTTACTGCCGGCAGTAAACCAAATATTGCCGTCGCTGCCCTTCTGCATATCCCGTATAACATTGCCATAGGTATTATCCTGTTTATTTTTATCTCCAAAAATTACGGTGTCTTTATTTGTAACCTTGTTAAATACTAAAATGCCGCTCCGCCTTAGTGTAACCCAGTAATTGCTGTCAGTTGCTTTTACAATAAAGCCAGTGCCTTTATCTGCCAAGGCCAGGAAACTCATATCAAGCACCTTATTATTGACAACATCATAAAAACCAAATCCCTTTACCGAAGTAAACCAATATCCATTTGCTTCGGGTATATAGTGATTAATATTGGGAAGCAAAGAATGCTTATCAGCCGGCAGCGGATGAGCTATAATTGTTTGGGTTAACCTATTATATTTAAACCAGCCGCTTTGTGTGGTAAGAAAAAAATTAACTCCCGGGTTTTGAGTATCCGGAATAATATGAAAAATATTTTCTGAAAGCCCGGTACCCGTTACCAGCGGCAGCCATGTAAAAGCAAGGCTGCGGGAGTTTAATTTAAATAATCCCTGCCTTGATCCTATCCATAAATTTTGTTGCCTGTCTGTAAATATTCTCGTTAGATAGTTGCTGGTTAGTGAGGTGGATGAAACAGCCTGATCTTTTTCAAATTTCACAAAGATCAGTCCCGCAACTGTTGCCAGCAGCAGGTAACGTACCTGTTGCACTTCAATTTCCGAAATATCAGTTAAGGTGAAAGGCTTACTCCCGATATTTACTTTTTCAAAAGACCCGGCTGCGGCATTAAACTTAAAAAGCCCTTCGCTAAAAGAACCTGCCCAAATAAAACCATGCTGATCTATGTATATTGTGTAAAAAACATTCTCCCTTACCATTCCGCTTATTTCTTCTTTATGATAAGAGATATAGGTCTTTGTTTTTTTATCAAACACTTTTATTCCGTAAGAAGTGGCCATCCACAATTTGCCTTCACTGTCCTCCACAATTTTATTGATGAACTTATTTATCCGGTCATCTTTTCCATGAACCCTTATAGTAAAATTCTGAAAGCTGTCAGCATCTGCATGATACAATGCCAGGCCTTTTTCTGTAGACAACCACAGATTTTCATCCCTATCCGAATACAGGTAATTGCACCAGCGGTAAGGGATTGTTCCCCGTCCCTTACCTTCATGATACTGTGTTATTTTTTCAGTAAAAAGATCAAGTTTGTTCAGGCCGCTTTCGGTACCAAACCAAATATTTCCTTTGCTATCTTCAGCCATGCAGGTAACGATCTTATCAGTCATCCCATTTTTCCCCAGCGTATTATAATGTTTGAAGTTGCGGCCATCGTACCTGCTTAACCCGTGAGTGGAAGCAGTCCATAAAAAACCCCTGCTATCCTGTAAAATAAAATTGATGTTGTTATCAGCTAAACCTTGCTTTTTAGTAAGTTGGTCAAATACGAGGTTCCTTCCCGGGCTTTGGGCAATGAGGTGTGTACCTGTAAAAACAAGCCATGAATATAAAATGATTTTATAGAAATAATCTTTCACGGTAAAAAGATAGATTATTCCTGTAAAACATCCATACTAATATGGATATTTTAAGTTGCAGATTTTTTTTTATAGAAAAGCGGGCAATATTCTTATTTACTTAAATGCATACTTCTTTCCTTGTACAATTGCCTAAAATAAGGATCCTTTAAATCTTTAATAAAGCGTATCGCCTCGCCGGTACTTTTCATCTCGGGGCCAAGCTCTTTATTTACACCGGGAAATTTATTAAAGGAAAAAACAGGTTCTTTAATGGCAAAGCCGGTAAGCTTTTTCTCGAAGGTGAAGTCTTTAAGCTTGTTTGCCCCTATCATTATTTTAGTTGCAATATTAAGATAAGGTATTTGATAGGCCTTGGCAATGAATGGGGTGGTGCGGCTGGCCCGGGGATTGGCTTCTATCACAAACACGTTACCATCCTTAATGGCAAACTGAATATTGATTAGCCCCTGTATCTTTAATGCCCTGGCAATTTTTTCGGCGTACTCTTCCATGGTATGAACAATCAACGGAGATAAATTAAACTGTGGCAACACGGCATTGCTATCGCCGCTATGTATGCCGGCCGGCTCAATATGTTCCATCACACCCAT
>JANOUJ010000462.1:0-1530 GCA_031416815.1 Chitinophagaceae bacterium | reverse complement strand
CTAACAAATGTAGAGCATGGTTTTTCCATGACCAATAAAGATGCCGCAGACCTTTACGGAACCTTTATTGCCCTGGTCTTTCTTACTCCTTTTATCGGGGGCTTGTTGGCCGACAGGTATTTTGGTTACCGCAGGTCGATCATTGCCGGCGGACTCATGATGGGTGCAGGTTATTGCCTGATGTCTGTACATAGCTTGCCCGTGCTGTATATTTCCATGACCCTCGTGATCTTCGGCAATGGATTTTTTAAACCAAATATCTCTACCCTGCTGGGCAATCTATATTCTACCCCCCAATTTGAAAAAAGAAAAGATGAGGGCTACAATATCTTTTACATGGGTATTAATATCGGGGCTTTTATCTGTAATTTTTTCAGCGCAGCCATTATTATTGTCTGGGGCTGGAAGTATGCATTTGTTGCAGCAGGTGTGGGCATGTTCATTGGGGTTATCATTTTTATGCTGGGCACGAAACATTACGCATCGGGTGATATACGCAAACCAATGAACAAAGAGGATATGCCTTTTTCTAAGATCGTCCTTACAATTTTTGTACCCATGATTATAGTAGGGATCCTGGGCTGGATAATACCCGGAAATATTTTCGGATCAGATAGTACCGATGCTTTCATCTTTGGTTGTATCCCTGTTATTTATTTTTATGCATCACTTTATTTTAAAGCGGAAGCTTCTGAGAAGAGGCCCATTGGTGCACTGCTGGCCATATTTGCTGCTGTGGTATTGTTTTGGGCCGTGTTCAAACAAAACGGAACGGCACTTACCATCTGGGCAGATAAATATACGAGCAGGGAAGTTAGCGGCACTACTGCAAATGTTTTTAAATCCCTGAAACAGGGAGAAGACCTGGCTTATAAAAAAGATACGGTGAGTTTATATGATGGCCTGTTCAGGATCCAAAAAAATGAAAATGGCGATGTAATTAAAGAATATAATTATCCTGTTTACTTTAAGAATGTTGCACCTGAAAAACTTCCAGCCGATGGTGGCAATGCCACATTATGGTCCACGCCACTCAGTCAATCCATAAACCCCGGCTGGGTAATTTTATTAACGCCGCTGGTTATAGCTTTCTTTGGATTTCTGAGACGAAAAAATAAAGAACCATCAACCGCTACAAAAATTGCATTTGGCCTTTTCATCTCTGCATTGTCTGTATTGGTGATGGTAGCCGCTGTTTATGTAAGTGGCAATGGCGCCGAAAAAGCAAGCGTATGGTGGCTGTTGGGCACTTATGGGGTGATCACCATTGGCGAATTATTATTAAGCCCGATGGGACTCTCACTCGTATCTAAATTAAGCCCTGTCCGTTTAACTTCGCTGATGATGGGCGGTTGGTTTTTAGCTACATCTATTGGTAATAAATTATCAGGTATATTGGCAACCATGTGGGATGGCTATGAGGACAAAGCAAATTTCTTTTGGGTGAATTTTGGGTTGCTGATGTTTGCTACGTTCATCATTTTTGCCATGTTGAAATGGTTGAACAGGATCATGAAAGAAAGAGGAGTG
>JANOUJ010000461.1:0-12791 GCA_031416815.1 Chitinophagaceae bacterium | reverse complement strand
GGCAAACCTCTCTTAATATCACTTCTATTTCATAATCTTCTCCACGGGCATCATACGATTGTTTAAGATTGCTGCTGAAAAAGAAAGCAACCGTTTGATAAAACCTTGCGGTAAAGCTGCCTTTGTATTCTTTAATGATATCGTAGCAGTTATTACCGGTTTGCCGGTTAATAAGTTTCATTAAAACCTTTCCCTGGTATATTGATAAATTACTGAGCGGATCGGTAAATTCTTTTTTCAGTTCTTTTTCTCTTGTCTTGATATAATCTTTCCTTACCGATTTATCTGTGACATTAGCCAATCTTGCGTTGATATCATTTAATATAATACCTGAGCGCATGGCATATGGATATGTAACAATAATAGCATTACGCAACCTGGTCATTTTTGCCCGGGTGGCCATATTAGCATTGGCAATGCGGGTGTATACAGCAAAATTATACAGGGTCTTCGCTTCAATGGTATCCCCATTATACACTACAGCATAAGTTGTAAGCGTATCGTGTTTTCCCGTTTGGGCATGGGTATTGATGCCCGTGGTAAGAACTACCAGCACCAGGATTAATTTTGTTAGGTGATATTTACGGCGACAAAGCCTCTGCATTTTGTAAATTTACAATTCTGACCAATATTTATATCATTATGTTGCTTAAGGTAACCTTAAAATTTAGCTTTTATTGTGTTATAATTTTATGGTGCGGTTGTACAGACGTGGAAAAACCCCTGGCCAATTTGGAAGTTCAGCGTTTAAAAGACTCCATTTCAGAAGCAAGAATAGACTCTGCATATGCATCTATAAAAAGCGGGTGTGATACTTTACTGGTTCACCAGGTTCCCCAAATGCTTGATTCTTTTTTAAAAGATCCGGCTTTGCTGCAGGCATTTTTCGATAGTGGCGGGATGTACCGCGATGTTGATCCAAAGGTAGAAAAAGTGATCCGACAGTTACTGGCCGACTGCGATTCTAATTTGCAAAAAGAAACATATAGAAGAGCCCTGCTGCGGCAAAAAGCAAAGCGATTGCGGCGTAAAAAGTAGAAAGCCTTGCCCTTTTAACGGCACTCATCACAATACCAAGCGCCATAATGATCAGGCCGAGCCATACTAAATTGATGTATGGAAAAACGTACGCCTTCAGCGTTACATATTGAATCAGTTTATCCGATTCCTTAATACCGATCTTTACTCTGTGCCCCTCGGTAACACCGGCAAACTTTACGTAAAGGTTCTGTGCATACACAGTATCATCAACCTGGTTAATACCAATTGAATCAACCTGTATGAGTGGCATTGCCTTAAAATTTAAACTATCCTTACTGATAAGTGTAATATCAGCCATCAGGGCCGCATCGGTTGGTTTAAAATTATACTTTTCATTAACCGGATTTTTTATCACCCGGTTTAAAATGATGATACCATTGCTGTAAAAAGCGGTATCTCCTTCGGCCATTTCTTTTATAGTGAACTGGGCTGTGTCGGCTGCCGGGTTGTCGTTAATGGCATAGGAAATATAGGTGAACACATCTTTATTGAGGTAGGTTTTTGTATCGGGATTGCTGCTCATGTTATTATCCTTCATGATATACACATCGGGCCATAAGGTAAATTGTTCCACCACTTTTTTGGTAATGCCTTCTTTACGTTGAAACAATAGTTCATAAAAACGTCTTCCCTTTTCGGCGCCAAAAGAATCCCGCAGGTAAGTAACTTCATAAGGCCCCATAGTGGCTGGCACCTGGCGTATAAGGGTAAGATTTTCCAAAGGGTTATCCGTTTGTTTGGTTAACGGGTCTTTGCCACTTACCTGTAAATTAATACCGTTTGCACTGCTGCTGCTGATTATCTTTTTATTGCTGGATGAAATTAAAATGCCTGCGATCATTAACGCAAACCCAAGGTGCGCTATAGAGCCGCCTGCTGCTTTTAATTTTCCATTTAATCCAACCCATATGTACATACCATTTGCAATAGCAGCGTAGATAACGGCAAACAACGCAACATAGGCAGCACCCAAAAAACCTGCACCCATCTTATAATAGGTAAGGGGGTAAAAAACAGCCAGTAATCCTGTAATGACGGCCGCAATAATGGTTGGCATTGCGATCTTCTTTAGGATATGGCCAGGCTCTGTTCTTTTATATTTGAAGTATTGCGTAATGGCGCTTAACAAGCCAATAATAATGGCAACCATTATCATTACCTTATTGTACGAAAATTCAACATCCTCAGGTTGGGCGAAATTTGTTCCAAAAATGTTATTATAAACCGGTACAGATGTTTTGGCGATGATAAATATCGCCGCCAGGAAAAAAACCAGCGAACCGATGAACATCCAGAACTCACGGGAATTTGTATTTTCTTCTTTTTGAATAGATGGTATGTTCTTTAAATTACCGATCAACAACCCGATTGACGGTAAAGTAAATGCCGCCACAAAAAGCAGTATCATTACATTAATAGCTTTACCTGCATCTGTAAAAGCATGTACAGATGTATCGCCCAGTACACCGGTACGGGTTAAAAAAGTTGAATACAGGATAAAAATAAATGTGAGAAATACAAACAGGTAACTCGATTTTAAAGAATGCCCGGTTGCTTTAAAAATTACCATGGTATGCATACCGGCAATCAAAATCAACCAGGGTACCAGCGATGCATTCTCCACAGGGTCCCATGCCCAATACCCTCCAAAAGATAAAGATTCATAAGCCCATTTTCCGCCCATCATGATACCAACACCCAATACACAGGCGCTTAACAAAGCCCACGGCAGCGCAGGTGTTACCCAATCGCCAAAGCGTTTGGTTTGAATGCCTGCATAAGCATAGGCAAATGGAATGATCGTTGAAGCAAATCCTAAAAACAAAACAGGCGGATGAATAACCATCCAGTAATTGCGGAGTAAAACATTTAAACCAATGCCATCTTTAATAAAACTTAAGTAATCAGGCTTGCTGAAGATCGGCCCTGCAATTTCGTTTCGGGTTAACGTAAATGGGTTGCTGCCCAATCTTACATCACCAATATACAAACCAAGCAGCATCATTAATAAAAACACCTGGGCTAAACTAATGACAGTCATTACCGGTGCTTCCCATTCTTTTGATCTGAACATGATGAAGGCGCCCAGTACACTGTGCCAAATGGTCCACAGTAAAAAACTTCCTTCCTGGCCTTCCCAAATGCAGGCCAGCAAATACCTTGGCTCCAATTCTTTGGATGCATGCTTGTAAGCATACATATATTCAAAGTAATGATTGGCGCAGATATAAAAGATGGAAACGAAAATGACAACTGCAGAAATAAGCTGGGTTGTAAAAGCGAGCCTGGCAAAATTCCGCCATGATTTTTTTTCAGGCAGATCAACTTTTCTGCTTGCAATAAAATAGGCTATCGTCGAGATGATGGAAGCTGTGAAAGCTAGTAAAACAAAAAAATGTCCGATCCGTCCGGGAAGTAAATGTTCGCCTACATATTCCATTGACTGTAATTATTATTTAGAGGATTCCTGTTGCTTGGTGATCGTTTTTTCTAACTGGCTTTTATCATCCTTATACTTGCTGGGGCATTTTAAAAGAATATCCTTGCATTCAAAATGATCGTCTTTCATGGTTCCTTTCATAACAATGCGTTCGCTTTTTTCAAGATCGGTTGGTTTGCTGTTGCGAAAGATCACTTTCGTTTTTCCGCCCAGGCTGTCAACCGCATAAAAGCTCAGGTAATTGGGATTGTTCACCGCATCATATTCAACTGGTTCCGTTTTATCCAACTTTGCGATCAGGTGTACAAATTTGCCCTGCTTTTTTTGTGCAGAACCAATGGTTTCATAAGTAGAAAAATCGCCTGCCGAAAAAACGATGAGGGCAACGATCGAAGCTGCTATGGCGACCAGTATAATAATATGCGTTCTTTTCATGTTCTGGAATTTCGCTGCAAAGGTAATTGAAATGAGGGGTTACTTTTCATTTTGTATAACTTATTGATCATCTATTATACTGATCCGAGTCATATTTCACTGTTAATAAAAATTTGAAATGCTAAATTTTTACCCGGGATATCTCCATTGTATTACAGTGCTTATCTTTGCAAGGTTTTATTTCAATGTACACATATCCATCCTGTTCAAAACAATAAAAAACGATGACAGATCTTTCAAATTTTGATCCAAACTCGGTTGGTAATCCCAACAACAACATTTTTGGATTACCTTTTACTGAAGAAGAAGCAAGGCTTGTTATTTTGCCCATTCCCTGGGAAGTTACAGTAAGCTACAACGCTGGCACAGCAAGGGCCCCCGACCATATCTTTAACTCAAGCCTGCAGGTTGATCTGTATGATCCGGACGTTAAAGACGGATGGAAACAGGGTTTTTATATGCAGCCCTGCGATAAAAAAGTGCTGATGAAAAGCGATTACCTTCGAAAGGAAGCAGAATTGCTCATCAATTATATAGCGCATGATGAAGTTGTGGCCGATAATAAATTTATGTGTAAATCGCTGAAGGAAATTAATGCAGGTAGCATTTTTTTAAATAATTGGGTGTTTGATCGTACCAAAGAGTTGCTCGATGCTGGTAAGTTGGTTGGTTTACTGGGTGGCGATCATAGTACGCCGCTTGGATTTTTTAAGGCCATTGCCGAAAAGCATGGCGATTTTGGTATTCTACAAGTTGATGCACATTGCGACCTGAGAAAAGGATACGAAGGTTTTACCTACTCACATGCTTCCATCATGTACAATGCGCTGGAAGAAATTCCTCAGTTACAAAAACTGGTGCAGGTTGGCATAAGAGATTATTGTAATGAAGAAGTGGATTATATTAACAACAGCAACGCCCGGGTAGTTGCCTATTTTGATAAGGATATTAAAGAACGCCAGTATGAAGGTGAAACCTGGAAGCAGATCGTTGATGAAATAATCAGCCATTTACCGGATAAGGTTTTTATAAGCTTTGATATTGACGGGTTGGATCCAAAACTTTGTCCGCATACGGGAACACCGGTTCAGGGAGGCTTTGAGACCGAACAGGTTTTCTATATTTTTAAAAAAATGATCGAAAGCGGCAGAAAATTCATTGGGTTTGATTTAAATGAAGTAGGTGTTAGCCACGATGAATGGGATGAGAACGTTGGCGCCCGGTGTTTGTTTAAATTGTGTAACCTCATGGTTTTGGCAAATCCTGCATGATGCAATATAATTTTACTTTAAAAGATAATAATAGAAGGGTGTACAACCTGTTTATGTGGTTTCTATTTTTTCTGCATGTTGTTGCTGCTGCCTGGATTGCTTTAAGAACGCCGGATAAAAATATAAAAGGGAGTATGGATGTTTTGCTGATAACTTATGGGTTATTGTGTGTAGGGTATTTTTTTTTTAGAAGAAAAGCCGAGGTTTTAGAGGCTTTTAATTTATTGCTTTCAGCATTATACGTTCATTTTTGGTTTACACAGGTTGGGTTACTGGCTTGCCTGATTTTTGTGTTGATTTTTTTATTTGCCAATGCAGTAAAGCGGAAAAAAACAACGATATCTTTTTCAGAAACAGGGGTACATGTCACAAGCGTCTATAAAAGAGTAATCTATCCGTGGGTAAAAATGGATAACGTAATTTTGAAAGACAATTTACTAACTGTAGATTTTAAAACGAATAAATTATTACAGACTGAGATCGCAGCAGGAAATGAAGCAGTTGATGAAAAGATATTCAATGTATTTTGTTCTGAACAATTGATGCAGCAGGTTTAAATTAAACGTAAGCATCTTCATAAAATTATCATGTTAACATCAAGCCCATACATATTATACTCAGATGGTAAAGGGAATATTTTTGAAGATACTTCCCTCTATGCAACAGGCCGCAGCGGATGGGATGCTTTGCCCGTGCCTGTGGAGGAATGGATAGGGTTGCCAACCGGTGGTAATCTTTATGAATTGCCTGGCCGTAAAGGTATTGGCATTGATGTGAAAACAGGAGCTATGCGGCTTTGCGATAAAGGCTGGGCTGTAGCAGCCTTTATTCCGCCGGCGCATACGGGTTTGTACATGGCGGCATACGAAACAGAAAAAGATGCGCCAACGCTACCGCTATTTTGCTATACAGCAGCTGCATGGCTCGATGAAAAAATATATGTGCCGGCTGTGCGAATTGAGCAGGATATAAGACAGGAAGCAGCAGGATATGTAGAAGAATTAATTGAAACAGGAACAAAAAAATTACTGGAATCTTATCCGCACAACCGCCTGGTAAAACATTTGATGGAAAACTGCTGCATGACCTACACCTGCCCCGCAGCAAGGAATTTGGCGATTGGCCGGTGGGAGTGCCCGGTGCCTGTATCACCCGCATGTAATGCTAATTGTATTGGCTGCATATCTTTTCAACCTGAAGAAGAGACCATCATCAGTACACAAGACCGGTTAACATTTAAGCCGTCGGCAGCAGAGATCGTGGAGTTTACAGTTCCACACCTGCAGACAGCGCCATTTCCGCTGATCAGTTTTGGCCAGGGTTGCGAAGGCGAGCCTTTGTTGATGTGGGAAACCATCCGTGAATCGATCATCGAAATTAGAAAGCATACACAAAAGGGAAGCATCAATATCAATTCAAACGGCAGCATGCCTAAAGCTGTTAAAGCCTTGTGCGAAGTCGGTTTAAACAGTATCAGGGTAAGTACAAATTCGGCCCGTAAAAATATTTACACTTCTTATTACCTGCCCAATAATTACGAGTTTGAGGACCTGTTTGAAAGTTTAAAAGTGATGCGTAGTTATGGCGGCTGGACAAGCATCAACTATTTTGTTTTTCCGGGTATGACGGACAGCATTGAAGAATATGAAGCATTGCGAAAATTGATAAGGGAAACGGATCTGTGTATGATACAGTGGCGCAACTTTAATATTGACCCTGATTGGTACCTCGGAAAAATTGGTGTTACCGATACCGGCGAGTGCATGGGCATAAAACAAATGATGGAACTCATCCAGGAAGAATTTCCTCATTTAAAGTTCGGATATTTCAATCCTTCCATGGAAAGAATAAAAGGAAATTTTGAGGTTGATTTTGCACACTGATCTTACTAAAACCGTAAGAACAGCTTCAGGTAAATGGTATAATCATCTGTTGATGCCCATTCGTTTGTTCTTTTTGATTTGTAAACATATTCTCCCTTTTCGGTACCTGCAAAACTAAAAGAGCAAAATCCTTTTTTGCCATTTCCACAGCCTAACACTTCAATGCCAACAAAAAATTCTTTTTCTGAAAATGTAAGGTCGTATGGTGTAAGATCAAATTCCGGAATTTTAGTGTCCAGAGATAGGTTGTTTACAAACACTGAAATTGAATCGGATAGAATCTCTTCGCCTGGTATGCCCTCTATAACCTTACGAATATGAAGCCTCAATAAACAAGTATCACAAGTGTTTCCAGCTTTAAACCTGATCTTATCTATCTTAAATTTTTTGTAAGGCAGGTTAAAAATACGGCCTATTTCGCCCCCGGTTTTTTCCGAGTTCCAGCTTCTGTAATAGCCCACTGTTTCTGCCGTTGACCCAACTACTTCATGCGAATTGAAAACAGTAACCCCATCCATATCCTTAACACTTTCAGAGAGGACAAATTTTGATCTCTTGGCAGCAACTTTTACCGGCAACATAATACTTTTATATCCTACAGATGAAATAACAACCGTATCGTTACTTTTTGAATCAGGAATGTGAAGAGAAAAATTTCCGGCAAAATTTGTCATTGTTTCTATGCCTTTACGGTTGATAATCTCAACATTCACAAAAGCAGCAGGTGCCGCATCATCATTATAGGAAACTTTACCTTTAATAGTAGTTTGCGAAAAAACAATACCCGGCATCAATAAAATAGCCGAGACGGTAATAAATGCAATAAAGTACGAATAGCTTTTGCCTTCCAGAAACATAGAGAATGATTGTAAATTATTAATTTTTGCAAATGTACGCAATACGATATCAAGCAGGCATTATACTGTGTTAAAAGAACAGAAACCGTAAAAAAAATATTTGCTGCGCTTAGAATTTAATTCTTTATCATTTTCGGATAATCAAATACCAATTGGCAAAAAATTTTTACACCTACAAATAACTGGCTGTCGTCGATCATAAAGTCGGGTGTATGGTGTGGTGGTGCATTTTTTGCATCGTTGCCACGAGGCATGCCGCCAAAATAAAAAAAGAATGCCGGAGCTTTTGTACCAAAAAAACTAAAGTCTTCGGCACCGGTAACCCAATCCATTGGCCGCACATTATTTTTACCGGCAGCTGCTTGCAAAGAAGGTAACATTTTCTCAACCAGGTCTGGTGTATTATAAGTTACAAGGGTCTTATTATAAAAATTTACTTCGGCAGTGGCATTGGATGCCTCAGCAATTTTAGCAGCAGTAAATTTCATGCGTTCCTGAACATCCTGTTGCATTTTACTATCCAGCGTTCTTAAAGTTCCTTCCATAAAAGCTTCTTCAGGAATAATATTGAACCGCACGCCGCTGTTTATTTTTGCAACTGTAATTACAACCGGTGCTTTGGTGAGGTCCATCTGCCGGCTCACAATATTTTGAAGGCCTTCAATTATCTGCGCCGATACAGCGATAGGGTCAACACCAAGCCATGGCTGGGATCCATGAGATGATTTTCCTTTAACTTTTATTGTAAACAGATCGGCTGAGGCCATGAAAGAACCAGTTTTGTATTGTATATCACCGGCTGGTATCCACGATTCTATATGCATGCCAAAGATCACATCCACTTTGGGGTTCTCCATAACACCTTCCTTCACCATCAACGCGGCACCTCCTTCTTCTCCTTCTGGCGGCCCTTCCTCTGCAGGCTGAAAGATAAATTTCACCGTACCGGCAATATCTTTTTTCATACCTGCCAAAACTTTTGCAGTACCAATAAGCATGGCCACATGAGCATCATGCCCGCAGGCATGCATTACAGCAACTTTTGTATTTCCATATACACTGCTGTCAGCTGATGCATAAGGAATATTTACTCTTTCTTTTACCGGTAAGGCATCCATGTCGGCTCTTAGTGCGATTACAGGTCCGGGCTTTCCGCCTTTTAAAATGGCAACTACACCTGTTTTAGCAATACCCGTTTTTATTTCCAGTCCAAGATCTTTTAATTGCTCAACAATGTAAGCAGCGGTTTTAAACTCCCTGTTGCCTAATTCGGGATATTGATGAAGGTGCCTTCTCCATTGAGTCAATTCTTTTTGGATAGCTTCGGCCTTTTTAGCAATGGCATTTAACTCTTGTGCAAATGAATTTTTTATAAAAAATAAAGTGATAAAAATCAGTATGTATTTATTTTTTTTCATTGAAAATGATTGGGTTAAGTAACAAAATACCATTTATAATATTGTTGATAAGATACCCAATTATTTTTAAGTAACAATCACTTAATGTTGTAATATTGCTAAATTATTTTTTTAACAAAAGAAAACAATATTTACAAACAAAGAGCTTATGCAAAAAACCTTTACTTCTTCCCTTACATATTGATTCCATCTTTGTAAGAAAAATTCTGGTAAATTTTTTATTATAATCTTTTTGTAAAAGAGATCCCTAGACTTTTAATTATTCCTTATCACATGTATTCTAAATTTAAAACAACATCAATTATGAGAAGAGTTTTACTCCTTATCGTTCCGTTGTTATTTTGTGTATTCAGTATCGATGCACAATCTATCAACGCAGAAGACAATGCAGCCATCAGCCTGGTTAGCGCAAGCAAAGCCAAACTGGGATTGACTGCTGATGATCTAAGTAATGTAATGGTGTCAAGGACTTACCAGGATAATGCCACCGGCATCAGAATGGTTTACCTTAACCAGACATACCAGAACATTCCAGTATTTAACCAAATACTTGTGCTCGCTTTTAAAGGCGATAAACTGGTATCACAGGCTGGTGCCTTTAATCACAGCTTGCAAAAATTCGCAGCTGATAAATCAGCCATGCCTTCAGTTGGTGCGGCTGCGGCCGTACAGTCAGCCTTGTCAGACAGGGGCTTGTACGCTTCTCAAATGGCAATTGCTATCAACACTAAAGAAAATGGCCGCAAGGTTGAGTTTAGTAACATGGGTGTTTCCCGTGAGAACATTACTGCACAGTTGATGTGGACACCGGTTGAAAATTCAAATGAGATCAATTTATCATGGCATGTATATATCATTCCTAAAACCACATCCGATTACTGGATGGTTAGAGTAGATGCTGTTAACAACAGCATTTTGGGATTAGACAATTATACCGATTATGACAATTGGGGAACTCCTGATGTACATGGGCTTACAAATTACCCTGCTTTTACTTTTGGTAATATGCAGGCAAATTCAAATGAAAAAAGTTTTTTAGATTTTAAAACAACTGACGGTCCGTCTGTAGTTAATACAGCTACTTACAGGGTTGTTCCTTTTCCTGCCGAAGCGCCAAGTTTTGCAAATGGCGCACATGCATTAAGAACCGATCCATGGTTGGCTGCCCCTGGCAACGCAACTACCTTAAAATGGCATACTGGCCTTACAGCTACTGATTATGCTTATAGCCGTGGAAACAATGTATGGGCTTATGAAGACCGCACGGCTCCTCTGAATGTTGGTACCGTTGCAAAATCAGCTAGTTCAACAACGGCTTTGCCTAATTTAACTTTTAATTTTACACCAGATTACACTCAGCCTCCAACTCAAACTACTCCTGTACCAAACCAGCAATTTAATATTACCAATTTGTTTTACTGGAATAATGTTATACACGATATAATGTATGTGTATGGGTTTACGGAAGCTGCGGCTAATTTTCAAGATGATAATTTAGGGAGGGGTGGCGTTGGTAACGATCACGTGAATGCGGAAGCACAGGATATTGGAGGCACTAATAATGCAAACTTCAGTACCCCGGCAGATGGTGGTAGCGGAAGAATGCAGATGTATTTATGGACAGGTGGAACACCCAACAGGGATGGTGATGTAGATAATGGAATTATAGTTCATGAATTTGGCCATGGCCTAAGCAACCGTTTAACCGGTGGTGGAAGCGCAGCCTGTTTAGGAAATGCAGAACAAATGGGAGAGGGCTGGAGCGATTATTATGGATTGATGTTAACCCAGGATTGGGTAACTGCAACCTTAAATACAGGTTTCAACTCACCAAGAGGAATTGGAACCTATGCTTTATTTCAACCACCTACGGGTTTAGGTATCCGTGGTCAAAGATATTGTACCGATTTTACAATTAACAACAGGGTGTACCTGGCAAATCTGCCTGCAGGCCCTCATCCAAGAGGTGAAATCTGGTGTGCTACTTTATGGGATATGACCTGGAATATCATTAACCAGGTTGGTGTCATTAACCCTAACTTATATAATTTAGCCGGCGGTGGTGGTAACGCCATTGCACTTAAATTAGTAACTGAAGGAATGAGGTTGCAACAGTGCAGTCCTGGTTTTATCAGTGGCAGAAATGCTATTTTACAGGCAGACCAGGTTTTGTATGGCGGTACATATAACTGTGCAATCTGGGAAGCATTCAGAAGAAGAGGTATGGGTGCATTCGCATCAGAAGGCTCTACTAACAGTGTAAATGATCAGGTTCCTGATTTTACAGCTCCTATAACATTAGGAGCAACTGTTAGCGCCACTACAATACCAGAAGGATCTAACCTTACTTATACAAATTCAATAGCTACCTGCTCTGCAGTAAGTGGTTATACTTTAAGAGATACTTTACCTACCAATGTTACTTATGTAAGTGGTGGTACTTATGATGCACCTAACCGTGTAGTAAGTTTTGCAGTTAACCAGGGGGCAGGAACAACAAACTATCCATTTATCGTTACTGTAAATAATGGTTCTTATTTTCCGCCTGTTACTTTATTTACTGAACCTGTTGCCACTACAACCATACCGGCATCATGGACTACAACTGCTCCGATTGGTACAATCTGGACAGTATCAACAACTGTAAGTAACAGTGCTCCAAATTCATTTTATGTTCAAAACCTGGCTATAGCTACCGATCAACGGCTGGCAACAACAGCGTCTTATGCTTTACCACTTAATTCATATCCTGAATTAAGTTTCTGGCACAGATGGAATACCGAAGAAGGATGGGATGGAGGTGTTGTTGAGATTAGTACCAATGGTGGGACAACCTGGAATGATGTGGGCGCAGCTAATTTTACGCTGAATGGTTATAATGGCGGCCTGGGTGCTGCTCCTACAAATCCATTATCAGGAAGGCCTGCATTTACCGGCCTTCAGGGTACTTTTATCAATACAAAAATAAATTTAGCATCTTTTAATAGCAGTTCTGTAATGTTACGTTTCCGGTTTGGAGCTGATGACAATACAACTGCACCTACCGCACCGGCAGGCTGGTGGGTTGATGATATTGTGTTGAGTTATAAAGCTGCGGTTAATATGCGTTCAAATTTATTCAACGCAGCTAATACAAGAGTATCATTTAGAGATATGGTTACTGAAATTACCCAGGTTGTTGCCTGTGCACCAACTATTAACCAACAACCAGTTGATGTTACTACCTGTGCAGGTTCATCTGTTAGTTATACCTGTGTTGGTACAGCAACCGGTGGTGTAACATACCAATGGCAGTTAAGTACTACCGGTATTGGTGGTACATATACCAACCTGGCCAATGGTGCTCCTTATTCAGGTGTTACCACTTCAACATTGACAGTTAACCCAACGGCTGTTGGTTTAAATGGTTACTATTACCGTTGTATTGTAACAGGCACATGTGCACC
>JANOUJ010000460.1:0-2835 GCA_031416815.1 Chitinophagaceae bacterium | reverse complement strand
AAAATCGCCATCGGTACAAAGTATCACCCTGTTGTTACCTCCCTTAATAAAATTATCCGTGGCAGTTTTATAAGCCAGTTCGATGCCTGCACCGCCCGCTGTTGAGCCTCCCGATTCAAGTTTATCAATCGCTTCTTTAATGGTTTGCTTTTGCAAACCGCTTGTTGCAGGTAACACAAGGCCTGCATTGCCGGCATAAACAACCAGGCTTACTTTGTCATTTTCTCTCAACTGCTCTACCAATAATTTAAGCGACTGTTTCAGCAATGGTAATTTATCGCTGCTCGACATAGACCCTGAAACATCTATCAGGAAAACAATATTGCTTGATGGAAGATTAGCTGTCTGGATAATTTTACCCTGCAATCCTACCAATGCCAACCGGTGAGCAGGATTCCAGGGGCAATAACTGATCTCTGTATTTACTGAAAAAGGATCGTTGTTTTTTGGCTGAGGATAATCATACTTAAAATAATTTACCATCTCCTCAATACGCACTGCACCGGCAGGTGGTAATTGTCCTTGTGACAAAAACCGGCGCATGTTGCTATAAGAGGCGGCATCAACATCAATGGAAAAGGTTGAGAGCGGATTGTCTTTTACTTTTAAAAATGCATTTTCAAGTATATAATCGTAACCTTCTCTTTCATGAATATCGTTTGTGTTGGGCGGGTTTAAACTATTCTCCCCACGCAATCTTACAGTATTTTCTGCTCCAGGCTTACCGGTTGTTTGGGTTCTTATCTGTGCTCCGGCTACTTTGCCGGCCAATGCATTGTTTACATTAGTTTGATAAAGTGCATTCACTTGTGCACCACTTAAGTTTTGTACATTGGATGATGTACTTCGTGCTGATCGTTTAATGCCAAAGGCTGATGTTACAACCACCTCTTTTATATCCACGCCACCTTTTTCCAAAACAATATTGAGGTGTTTTTGGGTACCGATCTTGACATGAGTTTCCTTAAAACCTGCTCCAGATATTACAAGCACATCATTTTCACTATGTACTCTCAATGAAAAAGTGCCATTGGCATCAGCTGAAATTCCGGTACTTGAGCCTTTAACTTTTACCGATGCAAAAGAGACAGGATTACCATCAATGTCAGTTATTTTTCCGGTTACAACAAATGAATTGGGATTTTTGAACGCCAGCATTGCAAAGGCAAATGCGGCAATAAGAAGGATTATTTTCTGCATAACATAAAGTTTAGTTATACAGATGCAGTTTTAAATATTATTACACAAAGCGTTTAGAAAATATTTTTTTTGAAAGAAAAAAGTATGGCGAGATGAAATTATTTACCTTCCAGTAATACGTCCGACTGCTGAAAACTTACTTTATTATTGTAGCCGGTATTGGTAACCCGCCTGCGGTAATTTTTAAAGAGGCTGTGCCAACGGAGTTTGAGCACGCCCAATATTCCTTCTTTAACGATTCCCTTATTCATTTTGCTGGCGCCAAATTCACGGTCAATAAAAGTGATGGGCACTTCAACGATCTTAAATCCAAGTTTCCATGCAGCAAATTTCATTTCTATCTGGAAAGCATAACCCACAAACTCAATACCGTCCAGGTTTATGGCTTCCAGCACTTCTCTTGTATAACATACAAAGCCGGCAGTTGGATCTTTTACAGGCATCCAGGTAATTATTCTTGTATAAAGCGAAGCGCCTCTTGAAAGCAGTATACGGTCTGCCGGCCAATTTGCTACAGCACCACCTTTTACATAGCGTGAACCCACTGCTACACTGGCCCCATCATTTTTACAGGCTGCATATAATCTCTCCAGATCGTTGGGATTGTGAGAGAAATCGGCATCCATTTCAAAAATGTAATTGTACTCTTTTTCAATAGCCCATTTAAAACCGTGTATGTAGGCAGTACCCAAACCCAATTTACCGGTACGTTGTTCTAAAAATAACTGACCCGGATATTTCGGTATTATAGATTTGATAATGTCGGCTGTACCATCCGGTGAGTCATCATCAATGATCAGCACATGAAAATTCAATTGCAAATTCATCACAGCACCGATTATTTTTTCGATGTTTTCCTTTTCATTATAGGTTGGTATGATAACTATTTTTTCCAAAATAAATGCACAATTAACGAACCCAAATTTACATTAAATACAGGATGCTATATCAACATATTCTCTACAACATCCAATTAATTATTCTTCAACAGGGTGCGGTTCAGTATCTCAGTAAGCTTTTGCTTGGTATGCAGCGCAAAATCGCCCCTCATCATCCAATCGTAATATTGGGGCTCGGCCTTTAAAACATCTTTAACCGTCCTGCCTTTATGCTTTCCAAAATTGAATATCTCAACACCTTTATCATTAAAAGCGAACCGGCGGGCATAATCAACAATTTTTTCTTCGCCGATAACACTTAAAATAGATTCTACAGAATCACCCAGGTTTTTATACCGGTCTAATTGTGCCATCAGAACTTCAATGGTTGCATCTACATCTGCCTGCGCACTATGTGCATCCACCAATTCTTTCTGGCAAAAGAATTTGTACGCAGCAGTTAAGGTACGGGGCTCCATGGTATAAAAAATATGCTGTACATCGATCATCTTACGGGTACTCAGATCCACCTCCATACCTGCACGTAAAAATTCTTCCATCAGCATCGGAATATCAAAGCGGTTGCTGTTGTAGCCGCCCAGGTCGCAATTATCAATGAACATTTTAATTTCATTGCCAGCCTGTTTAAATGTGGGGGCATCTTTAACCATTTCATCAGTAATACCATGTATATCACTTGATTCCTGTGAGATCTTCATTTCCGGATTAAGCAGTTTCCTTTTTACCTGCCTGCTTC
>JANOUJ010000459.1:0-2703 GCA_031416815.1 Chitinophagaceae bacterium | reverse complement strand
CGGTAGCTTTTCTTTTACCAACTCATAAGACTGCCTAAGATATTGCTTCCATTCCTTGGTTTTCATTTTATTGATGTCGTCAATAAAAACCCATTTGTATTTGGCAACATAAGGTGCTGGCTTAAAGCCCGGCCGGTTGCTCATTTCTTCAAATTCTTCATCGGTTACTTTAAAGGATGCAGTGGTAGGCGATTGGCCAAGCCCAGCCACACAAAACATTTTGCCGCCAATTGAAAATACGAGGTCGTTGCCCCATTTAACATCTTCAGTTACGTGAGGCATTGCACGGCAAATGAGTTGTAAGCCTTCCATATTCATGCTGTAAGTTTAATATGATTTCGCAAATGGAATTTATTTTTCAGTAGATGAGGTAAATATTTCGTTACGATATTTTTTTAAAAGAACTCTCCAAAATGCCAAAGAACTCCCGATGGATCGTGCAGGAAAAATTCTTTTCCCCAGGTTTCATGGCGCATGGGGACTAATCTTGCATCTTCATATTTAGCAGGGAGATCCAAAGCCAAAACTTCATCCCAATACCGGTCAACATCCTCCACTTCTAAAAATACCATGCTGTTGTCTATCCAGTCTTTCACATATGCATCCTGCAGGTAAAAGCCCATTGCCTGTTTTGAGAAATAAGACATGTTGTGAGACAGCACGCTTTCCTGGAAACCCAGGTCGTTGTAAAAATTTCTGGATACAGCGAAATCTTTTGCGCCGATAAAGGGCCTTATTGAAATTACGTTTTGATTCATGGTGGTATTTTATTGGCAAATTACCGAGGCATGCCTGGCTATTTGCTGCCACTTTCCGTTTTTCTTCATCCAGATATTTGTGAACCGCCTTTTATAAATTTGCCCCGCTTTTGCAGCGGGTGTATCGTTTTTTGCTACAATGGTTTCTTGCCCCATGGTGATTACAATGTTTTCCTGAAACTGCATTCTTTCAATAACTTTTTCATATCTACTGTAATCAATTTTGCCGGCTTTTTGGATCATGAAAATAGAATCACGGGTTCCGGTTATGTTATTTCTTGGCGTGTTAACCAAAAACTCCGGTGCCCAAATTTGCGTGAGTGTGTTTAAATCTCCATTTAAAATTGCTTTTGCCCCGGTTTGTTCCAGGGTGCGTATTTCAGCTTCAATTTGGGAGTTATCCTGTGCATAGATTGAAAGTGTGGATATTGAAAATACGGTCATAAAAATATACTTTGTCATACGGTATTGTTTTACTAAATGATAAAAATTTTTTACTGCTGTTCGGATGTTAATGAACCTGTTGCATAGTATGGTAAGGTAAATATAAATGCACGTATCTCTTGTACTTTAAAGCATTAATTTTTACAGTTAAGTACGTTTTTAGTAGCCTGGCACCTATTCAAATCCATCTTTCACCATTTCCCAAAATGCATCCAGTGCAATGATACGTGGCTTTAAGAAACTGATGATAGCCGGCCAGTCGGATGTATCCAATATGTTTACACCATCCAGTTGCTGCGATATGCTGCTGATGGTTTTATGATCGGTTTGCAATGTTTCATTCCACTGCCAGTGGAATGTAGTTGTGGTGGTCAATAACTTTTTCAGTGATAGAAATTGGTTGTAGTAATAAAACCTTTGTGCTGACTGCGGATGAGAAATTTCAATAGCAATGCTGGCTTTTGTATTATCTGCATCCATTTTAAAATGAATATTGCGGATGCCCGTTTTATAATTGATCCAGTTAACAGGCAGGCCCGATGCGCCGGGTACGGGTTTCATATATTGCCCGAAGTTTGTCCAGAATTGGGTTTTTAATTTTGAGGACTGCTCTTTGGAGTACATGGGTGCAAGATAAAATATTTATGAGCTGCTTTAATTAAAGCTGAATAACGAATAGTAGTAATGCCAATAAAGGCCAAACAATCCAGGCACCTGTTCCGAAGGAACAATTCGTGGGTAGCTTAATAATATACCGGTTTGTCTTTTCGTTCCGGAGGAACGTGTTGTGCTCCATTTTGCACAATGCGTTCCACTGGAACGCTGGTAACATTATGCTGTTTTTGCTACCCACAAAATGTTCCGCTGGAACAAAGAAGCGGGTATTCTGCAATTATTTAAAACTACTACGCTATACAAACGCCGCTGTTGTGCGTCTCGCCAACAGCCGAAGGGTTAACCATTTTGCTGCTGGAGTTTTGTTAATCACGGGCAATTGTTTGCGAGGCTTCGGTCGTTGGCGGGGACGCACAACGACGGCGTTATTGTTTTATATTTTATGCGGTTTTCAGAGTGGGAGGTTGAAATACACAACGCCAACAAAGGCGAAGGGACGCACAACGACGGCGTTAGTGGTTTATATTTTATGAGGTTTAAAGAGTGGGAGGATGAAATAAATAACGCCAACAAAGGCGTAGGCCCGATGCGCCGGGTACGGGTTTCATATATTGCCCGAAGTTTGTCCAGAATTGCGTTTTTAATTTTGAGGTTTGCTCTTTGGAGTACATGGGTGCAAGGTAAAATATTTATAATCGGCTTCATTGCCTGGTTTCGATTTTTGGCGTGGACTCAAAATTGCAAGCATCTGTTCCGTAGGAACATTTTGTGGGTAGCCAAAAAATTTACGGGTTTGCCTTTTCGTTCCAGAGGAACGTGTTGTGCTCCATTTTGCACGATGCGTTCCGCTGGAACGCTGGTAACATCATGCTGTTTATGCTACCCA
>JANOUJ010000458.1:0-10373 GCA_031416815.1 Chitinophagaceae bacterium | reverse complement strand
GATGCACCTCCGGTAGGGTATAATCCAATATATCCACCAACTATGATCCTCAATTTTTTCAAAGTAATAACTGTTTATGATGATGCTGTTATATCTCCATAAAAGGAGTTGTACAAGAAGTTATTATCAGCCGTATATTATTCAACTTCAGCAAAACTCCCATTATCCGACTTTGAAAAATCTTTACTTTTAAAATGATACACTTCAGAAACTTCCCCGATCTCAGGATCTGTTTTTTCTTTTATTACAAGTTTTACGGGTTCAACATCTTCTTTTTCGCCTGATTCCATAAATGCAATAAACAAACTATTTACGGCGCTGTCTGCTTCATAAAAAATGCGGAAAAGTATAACTGCCCAGGTAAAGCCCATGATACCACTAACCACGTAAGCATGATCCCATGCGGCCCACAAACTTAATCCCGCTAAAATAATTAATAACCCATATGCAACTGAAGTGATCTTTGTTTTGCATTTAAAACGCAGGTATTGTTTGCCGCCTCCATGTTCCTCAATGGTTAACAGGCCACGGCTTTTTGCCAGCAAACCGTTATTTACCTGTATATCCCAGTCGTCGAAGTCGCCACCCCGTTTGATCCTGCTTCGGAGGCTGATGAGGTTAGTTTCAATTGATAGCAACCATGTTTCTGCAGGCTGCCACACTTCTGACCAGAGTGAAAATACCTGCGGTTTATTTTTGAAAACAAATTTAAAATTTGATCCTGCTCCTTTTTTTCTCCATGGCGTGAGCCCATTGGTAAACCTGCCGTATAACCTTGCCACGGGTTGTATCAGGTGTAATAAGATGATCAGGGATATAAATTTATAATTTTTCTTTTGTTCGGGCTGCAGGGCTGTATTTCTTTTTGCACTGATGAATGCCTGCATCACAACAATACCAAAGGAAACCCCAAATGCTGCAAACAACCAGAGCAGGGGACTCCATAAGAATCCCAGGCAGCCCATAATCAGGCACAGGCTGGAAAGTAAATACCATTCTGGCATTAACGGAATAGAGTTGATAAAGCTTCCGGTTGGCTGGTACACCGATTGAAAAAGGGCTGAGCCCCAACTACCATGAAAGATCCTTTCCTTCTTTAATTTCATCGGCAACGTAAATCCATTTCCATAGATCCGGCCGGCCCAGGTAAGATGCCCAAGGCTATTGTATTTTTCCGGCCATTTGGCTTCTAATAATGCTTCTGCCTTACCGTAACCCTTCTGTTGCCGCCAGTATGCTTTTAGTGAATCCCTGCGCTGGTGCCACACTAACGCGGAAGGATGAAAGCCGATCGTTCGGCCTGATTCCTGTATACGCCAGCAGGTATCAACATCATCACCAGCACAACGAAACACAGGATCAAAGCCACCGATCTTCATCAGTGCATCTTTCCTGAAGGTCATATTGCAGCCGGGAACGTGCTCCGCTATTTCATCAGTTTCAAGCACGTGAACCGGGCCGCCGGGAGCATTGGCAACACAGGTTGAAATGAATCCCGTTTCATAAGGCGAAATGTTTGGTCCGCCAATGCAGGCATGGTCAGATGTCATATATGCGTGAGCAATATACTGCAGCCAGTGCTGATCGGGCCAGGCATCGTCATCAATGTAGGCAATTATTTCGCCTGTTGAATTATACATACCCGTATTGCGGGCACTGCTTAAGCCATGGTTGGTGGTGCTAATAAGTTTAACATCAAAGTTTTTAACGATGTCGGCGGTATGATCGGTTGATCCGTCATTAACAACGATGACCTCAAAATCTTGATAATCTAATTTTGAAATGCCCTCCAGGCACTTTTTTATCGTGGCCGAACCATTATAGGTACAAACGACCACGGAAATGCGGGGCCACTCATTTTTTGCCGCAAAAGGAATATTGTCCATTGCCATGGAAACGGCATAGAGCGCCGTTTTAGGATTGCGATCGCGGTCAACGAGACCAAAATCCCAGTCTTCTATATCAGAACCGCCACGCCACCATTCATCTGTCCAGGCAAAAACAAACATGCCTGCACAACCTTTTGCAAAAACTGTTTCAATTTGCCAGGATAAAACCTCTGCCTGCTTTTGAGCGCCATTCCGTAAACTATCCAAACCGATCTCCGCCAAAACCAGCGGGCGGTCGCCGCTCAGATTATGTAACCGGGCGAGATATTTAGTAAGCTTTTCAGGCGTTTCCAGGTACACGTTAAAGCAATCAAAATCCAGGAAATCCAGGTCAAGGTATTCTGTAGTAGGATAATTAACATAGGTCACCAATGCTTCCTGGTCAATTTGCTTTACACCCTGGTATAACTGCTTTAAGAAGTTTTCAATCTTCTTTTTTCCATACCATCTAACAATAGGGGCCGGAATCTCGTTGCCAATAGTAAAACATAATATGGCAGGATGATTAGCGCATTGGCTTACCCCTTCTTTTACCCTTTTAATGATGTCTTTTCTTGTCGCAGGATTGTCTAAAAAAGTGATATGCTGTTCCCAGGGAAGGCCCGCCATTACCCGTAGCTTGTATTTTTGGGCAATATCCAATAAATAAGCAGGAGGAACCGTATAGGTTCTCACTGCATTAATACCATGCTTCACCATTAAAGCAAAATCTTTTTCTATTATTTCAGGAGGGGGAAAATGAAGGTTTTCACTAATTGGCTTAAAAGTGCCGTACGTAACTCCTTTTATATAGAATTTTTCAGTGCCACAGTATAAAAATTTACCTTTTACACGCAGCTTTTCTCCGAATACCTGCAAGTTAGTTTCATTGGTAATACCCATACATTGATTTTTTAGGTTTCAGTTAAATACAATCGTTATGGGGGGTAGGGCTTTAAGCAGATATTGAAGAAGCGAATTGCAATTTTACAAAAGAATATTGTTAAATACAAATAATTAGGAACATTATTTTATTATTAAACCTGCCACAGCAGCGATTTCGCATAATGAAACACATAATCTTTATATAGATATCGCCGTTAGTTTTTAGATTAACTTCGTGCTTTCAATGAAACACCTTTCCGCTCTCAATAAATATTTCTGGAAATACCGCTGGCATTTTATGTTAGGGTTCATTTTTGTAGTACTTACCAATTATTTCCGCATCTTGTCCCCACAGCTAACGGGTTATGTAGTTAATACTGTAGTGCAATCAATTAAATCTTCCGATATTAATGAAGCAGGTATTAAGAAAAGCGAAAAAAACTATGATTTTGCTGTACGGCTTGTTATTGATGAATTCCAGGAAAACCCATCGAACAAAATCCTGTATACCGGTATTACTTTATTTGTAATTGCCGTCATTAGTGGTTTCTTTATGTTTTTAATGCGGCAAACCATCATTGTAATGAGCCGGCATATTGAGTACGACCAGAAGAATGAAATATTTAACCATTACCAGGAACTGGACACTAATTTCTATAAAACACACAGCACCGGCGACCTGATGAACCGCATTTCAGATGATGTAAGCAAGGTACGTATGTACACAGGTCCCGCCATCATGTATTTTATAAATCTTGCGGCCGTATTGGGCTTCAGTATATTTTTTATGTTTAAGGCCAGCCCAAAACTTACACTGGTAGCATTGGCTCCTTTGCCCATTCTGGCGATCGCTATTTATTTTGTTAACACCATCATCGATAAAAAAGGCGAACGCATTCAATCTTTGTTAAGCGATCTCACCACCAATGCACAGGAATCTTATTCCGGTATCCGTGTAATAAAATCATTTGTACAGGAAAAAGCCATGCTTGGCTTTTTTAAGAAGAATAGTGAAGCTTATCGGGATAATGCCTTGAGCCTTGCCAAGACAGAAGCCATCTATTTTCCAAGCATGGCGCTGCTCATCGGGCTCAGCACTTTAATAACCATTATGGTTGGCAGCCTTGATGTTGTTAATAATGTAGAAGGAGCCAGTGTGGGCCGCATAGCTGAATTTGTAATGTACATTCAAATGCTCACTTTTCCGGTAAGCGCCATTGGATGGACAGCCAGTATGACACAGCGGGCTGCTACCTCTCAAAGAAGGATCAATGAGTTTTTACACACCAGCCCGGCTATTAAAAACGAGCATGATCCTGTAAAAGCAACATTACAAGGCAACATAACTTTCTCTAATGTGGATTTTATCTATCCGCACACATCCATTCATGCTTTAAAAGATTTTTCACTGCAGATAAATAAGGGAGAAAAGATTGCTGTTGTGGGAAGAACAGGCTCCGGTAAATCAACCATAGCCCAATTGCTACTCCATATGTACAAGCCGCAAAAAGGAATGATAGCTTACGACGGTGTGCCCATAAATAAGTTTGATATTCAAACGCTGAGGCTGCAGATCAGTTATGTGCCACAGGATATTTTTTTGTTTAGTGAAACAGTACGGAACAACATTCGCTTTGGCGTAGATGACGCTTCTGACGACGATGTAATTGCCGCTGCCAAACAGGCAAGCATTCACGCCGAAATAGAAAATTTTGAATATGGATATGATACACTGATAGGGGAAAGGGGCGTAACGCTTAGCGGCGGCCAGAAACAACGCATTTCCATTGCCCGGGCGCTGATAAAAAGTCCCGAAATCGTAATTTTTGATGACTGCCTCAGCGCTGTAGATGCCCGTACAGAAAAAGAGATCATTGGAAATTTATACCGTTTTTTAGAAGACAAGACGGCTATTATAATTACTCATCGGATTTTTTCACTATTCGATTTTGATAAGATAATTGTACTTGATGATGGAAAAACGGTGGAGCAAGGCACACACAAGGAATTGATTGATTTGAATGGTTACTATGCAGATATGTACAAGAGACAACAGGAACAGGAAAAGGAAGTATAAAATCAAAATCAATTAAGCCTTTCGTTAAGGAAACAGCACATCGCATGATAACGTACATCGTGAATCATATATTTTGTAGAATGGAAAACAATTTTATCTTTGCTTCACCCAAAAAGCTTATTTTTAAAATTAAAACAACATAAACAGTGGCGTACGAAAACAACGAAAAGAAAATGGATAGTGTTTATAGCAAACGCATCAGGGCTGGAAAACGCAGAACTTACTTTTTTGATGTAAGAGAAACCCGTGGTAACGATTTTTATTTAACGATTACAGAAAGCCGCAAGCGTTTCGATTCTGACGGGTATGACAGGCATAAGATCTTCCTGTATAAAGAAGATTTTAATAAATTCATCAAAGGTTTGGGAGAAGCAGTTGATTATGTTAAAACGGAATTGATGCCCGACTTTGATTTTGATGCATTTAACCACGATACGCCTTATGAAGGCGAAGACGGACAAAGTAACCCTCCTGCTGATAATTTTACAACTGCAGCCAATACAGATGTAGCTCCGGTTGCTGAAGTTGCCGAGACACCAGAAACGGCTGTTGCAGAAGCAGCTGAAGAAACAAGTGAAGCTCCCGATGAGAAAAATAACGGCCCTGTTGATAATGGCAGTGCAGAGGTGGTTGAAAAGTGGTAATTAATTAAGAACACCAAAACTAATTGCAGAAAATCCTCCTTTAACGGGAGGATTTTTCTTTAACTTTACAGACCAATTTAAAATACCTTAAATTGCATGAGAAATGAAAAAATTCTTTTTATATATCGTTTTGCTGACCGGTTTTACATCAACATATGCACAAACCAACTGTACAGTTAAAAAAGCGAATGCATATTATAATGTATCAATGCCAGGTGTACAAATGGCTGATGAGAATGGCAACCTGATACCACCAAAGCCCTATATTACCCGGTTTATTTATGTAGAATACAGCGGGGCAAAAGCTCCTGAAATTAAATCTGTTTTATATAACAATGTATTATTGAATCATACGGTGGCAAAGGTAAAAGGAAGAACTGTGTCAATCGGAGATAAAGAGCTCAATTCCAACAATACCATAACAGCAAAAAAAGGCAATTCGTTCTTAAAAATAAACCTGCAGCTATTTGAAGGGGAAAAAGTTCCGGAAACGGATTGTAAAAACATTATTATAAAAAGCAAGGTTGCAGGCAAAATTTGCAAATTTTTTGTTGGCAGCGAAAAAGAGTTTGCTGCTCCTCCCAGGTATTAATTATCGCATAGTTTTATACAAATTTATTAACCCATTAGTAGAACTATCATGAGCAATAATCTGCTCATTAGCCTCCAGTTCCGGTAAAATTTTATTGGCTAACACTTTGCCCAGTTCAACTCCCCATTGATCAAAGCTGTAAATATTCCAGATCACCCCTTGTACAAATATTTTATGTTCATATAAAGCGATCAGTTGGCCCAAGGTAAAGGGAGTTACCTGTTTTATTAAGATAGAATTGGTAGGTCGGTTACCTTCAAAAACACGATATGGATCGTCATGTATAGCACCATCCATCAATGCCTGGGTCTGGGCAAAAAAGTTACTCAACAGTTTTTGATGATGATCGCCGGTTGCATTGTGACTTACAGCCGGTGCAATAAAATCGCAAGGTATCATCTGTGTTCCCTGGTGTATAAGCTGATAAAAAGCATGCTGCCCGTTGGTGCCTGGTTCGCCCCAAATGACTGGCCCGGTTGAATAATTAATTTTGTTTCCATTTCGGTCTACATACTTACCATTGCTTTCCATATTGCCCTGCTGAAAGTATGCTGCAAAACGGTGCAGGTATTGATCGTAAGGTAGTATGGCCTCCGAAGTAGTATTAAAGAAGTTTCCGTACCAGATACCTATCAATGCCATAAGCACCGGAATATTTTTGGAAAATTCCGCTTCCTTAAAATGATTATCGGTTGCGTGGGCACCCCGTAGCAACGCTTCAAAATTTTCATAGCCAACAGTTAATGCTATCGACAAACCAATTGCACTCCATAAACTATACCTTCCTCCAACCCAATCCCAAAACACAAACATGTTTTTCGGGTCAATACCAAACTTAATTACTTCCACCTCATTGGTGCTTAATGCTGCGAAATGTTTAGCAATATGTGCCTCATCGTTCGCCTGTTGCAGAAACCAATTCCGGGCCGTATGAGCATTGGTCATGGTTTCCTGGGTGGTAAAGGTTTTGCTGGCAACCAGGAAAAGTGTTTCTTCAGCATTTATTTTTTTAAGCGTTTCGGCAATATGCGTACCATCAACGTTGCTTACAAAATAGGTTTCAATGCCATCAATCCAATAGGGTCTTAAAGCTTCTGTAACCATTACGGGGCCCAGATCGCTGCCACCAATGCCGATGTTCACTATGTATTTTATTTTCTCTCCCGTATAACCTTTCCACCCGCCATTATGAACAGCGGTGCAAAAATTTTTCATTTGTTCCTGCACATTTTTTATTGCCGGCATTACATCCATGCCATCGGTTAAAGCCGGTTTTTCCGAAAAATTTCTTAAGGCCGTATGCAGCACCGCCCGGCTTTCTGTTTCATTTATCTTTTCGCCATTGAACATGGCTTCGATAGCTTCCTTCAGTTTACAATCAGCAGCCAGTTCCAGTA
The DNA here is from genome assembly GCA_031416815.1 of Chitinophagaceae bacterium. Classification (GTDB taxonomy): domain Bacteria; phylum Bacteroidota; class Bacteroidia; order Chitinophagales; family Chitinophagaceae; genus Ferruginibacter. Next base: position 2,910 of record JANOUJ010000458.1, on the reverse strand, counting down.
AAATCTCAACCGTATTTTCGGTGATGATATTTTTAGAATAATCAAAAAACAGATCATCCAGCCGCACCGAAAATTTATCAAACCTTTCCGGATCATTAAAAAACAGGTCTTTCAGCTGCACATTTTCAAACAACTGCTTATGTTGCTGTAATGCCTGCCAGGATGGAGTGGTGGTGGGATCTATTTTTGGAAACATACCTTTATTTTACAGATTATCATATTGATACAATGGATCAATAGGCGTTCCGGACTTCATTTCATAAACAGGTTTTATAATTCCGTCTGTTAAGCCATATACCCATCCATGCAGGTCGGGTCTTTGCTCATTTTTCCATGCCCGTTGAATGATGGATGTTTTTGCAAGGTTAAAGATCTGTTCCTGCACATTCAATTCGGTTAACCGGTTACATTTTTGATCTTCATCGTCAATCTGTTCAAGTTCTTCACGGTGTAAGCGTTGTACATCCTTAATATTCCGAAGCCACATATTCAGGAGGGGCTTCAGATCCGTGTTCGACATGGATGCTTTAACACCGCCACAACCATAGTGGCCGCAAACGATCACATGCTTTACTTTTAAATGATTAACAGCATAATCCAATACACTAAGCAGGTTAACATCTGTATTGATGACAAGGTTTGCAACATTTCGGTGCACAAAGATCTCCCCTGGCAGCGTGCCTGTTATCTGGTTGGCAGGCACACGGCTATCGCTGCAGCCGATCCACAAAAACTCAGGTGTTTGCAGACCTGATAATTTTCTAAAAAAATCCGGGTCATTCACAACCATTTGGGCTGCCCAAATTTTATTTTCCCGCAATAATTCTTCAAAAGGATGCATTGTTGTAGTATTGGTGATTGGATGTTACGAAGATATAGTAAGTACAACAAAAACGTCCTGCTTTAGGCAAGACGTTTTATATTAAGAGTTTATTTTTTATTGAATTTTTGGGATCATTCCCCTGATGCCCATATCAATAACTGCATCGCCATTGTTTGGGTCATAGGTTCCGTTGTTGTCAACATCTATCCACTCAAAACTTTTATTGATAGATAAGGAAACGATGATGTTGATATCGGAGGTTTCCTTACCGGTTACAACCAGCGGCGTTAAAAATTGCCCCGTTACCAGGCAGGATCCGGCAGGTATTGGCGATGAAGCAAACAAAGGATTTGGAACAGTGGTAGCACCGGGAGGAGCCTGACCGGTGCTTAAAAAGCCAACTCCAAATACTTTTCCCTCCAGGGCCCAATAGCCTTGTAATTTATTGGCATTTACCACAACGTTTGAATCCTTTACCTTATAACTGCTGAGGTAGGTATTAAAACCGATAAATGAAGCCAGGGTTGCATCAATGGTTTGGCCCAATGCATTCATGTAAATATTATAATTCTGGTAAGCCAGCGATACTCTTAACCAGGTATACGTGCCCGCCGCAAAATTTTTGACAGGAATACTTAAAAACGTCTGGTTATTACCGGCAAATTTTGAATTGGTAAAATCAATTGCCGTTGCACCTCCGGTGGTCACCTGCGGGGCTTTATAAAGAATGGCCCCGGCTCCCAAAGCTGTAAAAGGTGATGGCGCCAATTCAACATAGTGCGCACTCATGCTATTAAAGCGTGGCGATTGGCCTGCGTTGCCTGCAGGCATTGGTGCAGGTTGGCCTATCGCATTTAACCTGACCTGCGTTGAATCAAATTTAAAAATAAAATTGACCTTGGCCGTTCCGTTGTTAATGGGTGATGGATCGTCAGCATTTTTTTGGCAGGAAGCCAGAAAAAACACGGCTGATGCCATTACTAGCATGAGGTTTAGTTTCATTTTTGGTTGTGTTGGTTAGGTAAAGTTGGCGTCGATGTAAGCTTAACGCATCTATAATATTTCAATTGTATCAATCAGTTTTTTTAGCATTTCTTTAGTAAAATCCAAATGTGTCACCATTCTTACCTGCGTTGCTGAAATAGCCAGGCATAAAATATCATACTGAGCTAACTTTTCACAAAATGTTTTTGACGTGTATGATGACCCTGTTATTTCAAAAATAACAATATTGGTTTCTACAGGCATTATTTTTCCAGTAAAATTCTTTTTTGTCAAAGCCACAGCTATTTGCTTTGCACGTATATGATCTTCTTCAAGTCGTTCAATATTGTTTTCCAATGCATAAATGCCTGCTGCCGCAATATAGCCGGCCTGCCGCATACCACCCCCAAAAACCTTTCGTATCCGCCTCGCCTGTTTAATAAAATCTGTTTTTCCCAAAAGCAGGCTACCTACAGGTGTGCCCATGCCTTTACTCATACAAATAGATATGGAATCAAAGACTTCTCCATACTGTTTTGGCGTCTCATCTTTTGCTACCAGAGCATTCCAAAGCCTTGCACCATCCAAATGTAATTTTAGTTTATTATTTAAGCAGATTTCTTTAATTGATTGAATTTCAGAATATTCGTAACAACTTCCACCACCACGATTGGCTGTGTTTTCAAGGCTAACCAAACTGGTTCTGGCCTTATGCACGTCATCCGGGTTAATGGCCCCGGCTACTTGTTCTGCAGTGATTCTTCCCCGTTCTCCATCCAAAGCTTTTACCTGGCAGCCGCTATTAAAAGCAATTCCGCCACCTTCGTAAATGTATACGTGGCTCACCTTATCACAAATCACTTCATCGCCCGGTTGTGTATGACATTTAATAGCGATTTGGTTGGTCATGGTACCACTTGGGCAAAAAAGAGCCGCTTCCATTCCAAACATGGCCGCAGCCATTGCTTCAAGTTTATTAACGGAAGGGTCCTCCCCAAAAACATCATCTCCCACGGGAGCCTTAAACATCGCTTCCAGCATTGCAGGAGAAGGTTTGGTAAATGTATCTGAACGCAGATCGGTTATCATGAGGCAAATATAAG
>JANOUJ010000457.1:0-11401 GCA_031416815.1 Chitinophagaceae bacterium | reverse complement strand
CCTATAAATGCCTTTGCTCCCTGCACCGGTGCATAATTGTAAGAAGGATCAAATACATAACTATTAGGATTGGTATCAGCCCTTGCCATTCCGTTACTATCAAAATATTTTCCCCCTGCTTTGTCAAATGGATCGTCGGGGTGCAACAAAGGGTCAGCAGGTAAAAAGTTGAATATATTTTTTACACCGCCATAAAATTCGAATCCCTTTTTAAAAGTTTTGGTAAGTTGAAAATTAACAATGCTATAGAGCGGCGATTTTGCTGGCCGGTAATCATTGGGCACCACTGGCAAATGCATGGGGCCATTAACCTTACCGGTTAAGTCAAAGGCTAGTCCTGTATTCCTCAATGCATAGCTTATAGCAAACGTACCCGATATTTTTGGTGCAAACAGTTGAGGTATCTTGGTCTTATCACCATTTGGATCTTTATCCATTTCAAATACATCCATCCAGGTGGCACCCGCTATTATTTTAATGCCATTGGTAAAACTAAAGTCCGTATTTAAGGTGATTCCTCTTGAAACAGCATAACCCCGCAGGTTATCATAAATAATTTTAGCGGGATCCGTTATAAAATCAGCAACAATTTTATTGCTAAAACGGGTATAAAACACACTGGCATCAATACCGATATAACCTTTTGCGTGGGTAATAAACCCGGTGTAATTCCCATTCACATTCCACGATTTTTCGGGTTTTAATTCCGAAGCGATCACTACTTCCCGGGCACCGGTTAACGCTGCATGGTCTTCTGTAAAAAGGTTCACCACCCTGAAACCGTTACCGGCACTTAACCTGAATGTATTGCTTTTATTGGGAGAAAATTTAAAACTCAACCTCGGCGTTACAATGCTTCCATGCTCATTGTTATAATCGTACCTGAGCCCGAGCAGCGTGGTCAGTTTGTCATTTACAGTAAACTGGTCCTGTACAAAAACGCCGGGCAGCGAAGCATGCGCTGGCTTATTATTACCGTTTGCATCTGCAGTTGCCGGAGAATTATCATCATAAAAGGTATAGCGAAATGGTACACCCATCAATACATCATGGCGGCCCCAGGTTTTATTCCAACGCAGTTGTGCAAATGCCACCTGCTGGCTGGCGTAGTACTTAATACGGCCATAATAACTATCCTGCAAATGATAGTTATAAGAAATATCTGCGATGATATTTGCAAACAAAGCAACTGTACTGATCATTTCAAACCTGTTTGTATTGATACTTTCGCCATAAACACTGTCTGTGCCGCGGAACCTGGGCTGCCATTGTACTTCACCACCCCAGCGATCTTCGTTAACATACCGTAATGCGAGTGAGGATTGCAGGCTATTTTTTTGTTTAAAGGTCCACTTATTAAAAACAGAAATGCGGTTTTGTAAGGTAACATCAGTAAAATTATCTTTGTTGATATCCCTTCTCTGCTGATAATTAAAATAATTTATACCCAGCAGTGAGCTGATTTTACTATTAAGTTTAAACTTTGCCGTAACATCGGCATTATACTCTCCCACACTGGTTGCAGAAAGATCAACCCGTAGTTTATCTGCACCGGCTGCATCTTTTGTAATGATATTTATCAAACCCCCTACCGCTTCGCTTCCATACAAAGTTGAGGCAGGACCTTTCACAATTTCAATACGCTTCACCATGCTATTTGGAATACCTGCTAAACCATATACCGTAGACAAACTGCTTACGATTGGCATACCATCAATTAATATCATGGTATAAGGGCCTTCCATTCCATTGATATGTATATCGCCGGTATTACAAACATTACAGTTCAGTTGCGGCTGTATACCATTCACCATTTGCAGGCTTTCGAAAATATTGGGTGATGGGTTCTTTTTAAAATACGATGGCGAATATACTTCCACAGGTATAGGCGAGTCCATTTTACTGATCGGTTTCATTGTGCCTGAAATAACCACTTCACCCATCATGCTGTTATTCTCACTTAACGAGATATTCAACCTGGTGATACTTCCCTTAACAGATACATTGATTTTATTTGCAACAAAATTAACCGCAGAACCCTGTATGGTATAATTGCCATAGGGAATATTGGTAAAATGGAAATGTCCTGCAGAGTCGGAAATTACCGTAATATTAAGAGGCTGGATCGTTATTGTAGCCGCAAGCAACGTATTGCCGCTTCCGGTTATCGTACCTGATATTTTTCCTTGCTGGGCAAAAGCACAGTTCAACAACAAACAGCCGATAAAGTAAGAAATAATTTTTTGCATGTTAATGATTCAGGCTGCACCAATACAGCTATTTATTATTTGTTAGGCAAAAATATATAATTAGGCTCACCTAAAATAATTATTTCGATTTTATTTCTCAAATTTGTAAAAAAACCCGGTTATGACGTCATTAGCAGAAGAGAACTATCTTAAAGCCATTTACAAACTACAGGAAAAGCATGGGGATATTGTTACCACGTCGGCGCTTGCCGATATCCTGGAGATCAATGCTGCATCCGTAACGGATTTCATTAAAAAGATGGCATTAAAAAAACTGATCACCTATGAAAAGTCAAAAGGGGTAAAACTTTCAGAGCAGGGCAGGCAAATTGCCCTAAGCATCATACGTAAGCACCGCTTATGGGAAGTGTGGCTCTTAAACAACCTGGGATTTAAGTGGGACGAAGTACACGAAATTGCAGAACAACTGGAGCATGTTATAAGCAACGACTTAATTGAAAAGCTGGATGAGCATTTAGGCCACCCAAAATCTGATCCGCATGGCGACCTGATACCCGATTCAAAAGGTCGGTTTGCAAAAAATAGTAGCAAGCCATTATTGGAGCATAAAGTTGGGGAAAAGACAAAATTTGTAGGGGTAGCAGAGCATTCCAACAGCTTTTTACAATACCTCACCAAAAACAATATTAAACTGGGGGATGAACTGCTCGTAGAGTCTATTGAAGAATTTGACAGCAGTTTCCAGGTAAAAGTAAACAGCAAAGAACAAAAACTGTTGAGTAAGGATGTGGTAAAAAATTTGTTTGTCATTGTTGTTTAAAACAACAATAATATTTTACTTAACCAGTTCTTTTACTTTGTCAAGCAACTCCTTGCCTTCAATGTTAATGGCAACTATTTTACCCGCCCTGTCTAATAAAAAATTAGTTGGCAAAGCATCCACAAAATATTTTTCAGCTATTTTGGAAAGCCAGCCGTCAATGTCGATAACCTGTATGTAGCTTAACCTGTCCTGCCTGATGGCCTTTAACCAAAGCGGCTTATTCACATCCAGCGACACAGCAAATACTTCAAAGCCATTGTCTTTATATTTCTTATATAATTTCTGTACATAAGGATTAGCTGCCCTACAGGGACCGCACCAACTTGCCCAAAAATCTATAAGCACCACTTTACCATAGAGCGAAGAGAGCTTAATAATGGTATGGGCCTTGCCTGGCAACTCAATTTCAGGCACACCCTCTCCTATTTTAAGCTGTGCATTCACGGATACTGAACCTAAAGTAATAAGTATAATTAAAAATATCCTGCTCATCTGCAACATTTTCTTTTTTGAAATAATGATAAAATAAAAAGCAGTACCCTTTTCATATTTAATAGGCATTAAAGATATTATATTCAAGTCTTATTAAAAATCCTCCCTGTGTAGTTCTGTCTAAATCCTTTACTACCGGTATCCGGCAAGCCGCATCAAGCCGCATCTTACTCAAAAATATAAACTGAACAGATGACGCTACATCTAAAAAAGGAATAACCAGTATTCATATTTACCTGCCCCAATAATTCCACCATTATATTTATGGACTGTGCACCTCATCCACACTGTAAAACCTGTATTTCAGATACACCTGTCCGCCTTCAGCAACAAACCTGTTACCACGGTTACTTAAAATGCTTCGGCATGCACCATTAGTTTTTTTGATACCCCCCACATCACTTCAGGCAGCAAATGGTAATTTATTTTTTTTGAGCTGCTTTCAAACATCAGGTAATTATTAGCTCTAAACCCAAAGGATCTGGCGGCCATATTACTGGCAGGTTCGGTAAAAACAAAAAGCTCCTGCGCCAAAGTTGTGTGTGCTGTAAACATTAACAGCAACAAGATAAACTTCATCGTTATTATATTAAAAGGCAGCACAGAGCAATACTGTGCTGCCCCGTTAATTAAATTGTTACATGAAAGATCCGCTTATTGTTTTCTTCGCCGGTTTTGTAACAGGCCATTTTTGTAAGGCTGCTGTTCTTTTTAAATTCTTTAGCCGAAACAAAACCTTTATCAAGCAGGCGTAATTTTTTATCGCCCGACAGGACCGCATCTTTCACATTTAAAAAGTGGAAAATATTATTGCCCACATTTATATGCTTGGAGGTTGAAATCGCAAGACCATCAAAACCATAGGTTACAGTAAAGTTGGCCACAAAAAAACCAGCATCCTCAACTTTGGCTTTTAACCTATCAAAATTCACAACTGCATTCTGTTTAAAAGCTATCTCGAAAGAAGATGTTTTTATATTTGCATCTACTTTATCTACAAAATCGAGTGTTTTCAATGCTTTATAAATAGAATTGCTGCACATGCTGCAGGTGAGCCCGCTGGCCTGTATGGTAACGTTCTTTACCTGAGCCTGCAGTTCAACAGACAAGAAAACCAGGATCACTAAAATGAGGTGTTTCATATTGATTTAGCTTTTAATGATTAAGATTTACAACAGCCTTTGTCTTTACAATTATTCATGTCCTTGCAAGCTGCTTCATCTTTGCCACATTTTTCTGCACTGCAACATTTAGCGGCGGCACCGTCTTTTTTACCGCAACAAGCTTTGTCCTTACAACATGTTTCACCGGCACAACAATCTGCTCCGATTCCACACTTTTCACTGCTGCAACATTTTGCACTTGTTGCATCAGCAGTTTTCCTGTCGTACTTGCAGCAGCCATGTAAATTATCGTAGGCACTTTTAACGGCTGTAAAATCCTGTGTATCGTAACCTGATTTTGCGATCGCCTGCTGGATCTTTGTTGAAGAGGTTTTATTTAGTGCGTAAGAAACCTGGAGTTCTTTGCTGTCTTCATTCCAATTGGCGGTTTTAGCACCTGCTTTTTTAGCTGCTTTTTCAATGGTGGTTTTGCACATACCGCAATTGCCCCATACTTTGATGGTTTCTGTCTTCGCAGTTTGTGCAGTTGAAATATTGATACTGAATATGCTGAATAGTATTGCAGCAAATAATGATATTGTTTTCATTTTATTAAAATTTTGATGTTGAATAAATAATTTATGCATATAGCACGTGCACCGGTATAATCGTACCGATGTAAAAATTCAATATCAATTCTAAATTCTGAAAACACAATTCATTATACAAACATCGGGCTTTGTATAATCGGGCGGGGAGTGATTGTTTACGAAAGTGATGGATGCATTGTCAGCTATGTGCCAGTTGTAAGTGTAATACTCATTAATAACCGGTACTGAGGTAGCGGAAAGATCAATATCGTTTGAAACTGTTTTGTGAGAATCACTGATCTTGTAAAACGTAAATTCATCGTGGCAACAACCGGTATCTTTTTCCGTCATGCCGCATTTGCCGCATTCATCATTCGAAGATCCGTAAAACTCCATACCGGCTTTACTACCCATGCAATAATGTAACTGCACCGCTATTCCCGAAGAAACAGCCATGTAAACAATTGCCAGTATGCCGAAATAAACTTTTTTCATCTGCAACACAAAATTAAGTAAATAAGCAATAGGCAACTTGCAATAGGCAATATTTAACAGCTTTAGGGTAATGCATTATTATCTACACGGGAATTTTGCCAATTGCCTATTGTTTATTGCCTATTGCTCCTTAGTTCACAAATCCCCAGCGAATACCAAAGCGTAGTATAAATCCTTGAGTAGGGTAATGGGGTGCAGCAAAATTGTTATTGGTAAATCCAAAACCATTAGCGAAGCTTACCGTATTCAAATTCTCCGCCCTGATGAATGCTGTGAATGATTTGATACGAAAGTGAAAGAAGGCTGAAATATCAGGTAGATTTTTTAGTTTAAAAGTATCCTGTGGCATAAACTGCCCCATTACCGGTGAATAATTATATGCTTCAAATGGTGTAAAATATCTTGCTTCCAGGCCGGTACTTAAATTCAGGTTTTTAAAGAATATACCTTCATAAGCAAGACGGCTCCGGGTAAACAACAACGGCACTTTTACCGGCGCACTGCCATCTGTTTGTTGAAAAGTAATATCAGCATATAGGTTCCACCTTTTTGTAAGTTTTACTTTTTTAGATGCGTAAACCTGGAGCAGGTTGATGGCTTTACTGCTTTGCGCTGTATGATAATAATCAGAAAAATATGCCAGGTTGGTTATGATATGATTTTTGAAACCGAGGTTGATAAAGCTATTGACAGCATCGGCACCAAATGAAATGATGTTCTCTTTCTTTGTGCGACTTTGATTATTAAAATTAAATCCGGAGGCATTATCAAAAATAAAGGAAGGGGTGCGGTTTACATTTTTAAAAAATAACCGGATGCCCCCAAGTTTGTTATTTATATGCCGGGCAATGGTTGCATAAGCGCTGTAGTCTCCGGCATTAAAGCCATTTACATAAAACTCGCCTTTGGCAAGTACATCCCATAATTTATTGCGGGTTTTATTTCGATACTCTCCGTGAACAATGAAGTTGTACAGGTTGCTTGTGCGCTTAATGGACTCTCCTTTAATATTTTCAAACTTTACACCTGCTGATATAAACTGGCCCGAATTTTTTGTGTCGGGAAACTGTAATAAAGTAATATCGTTGCTCATCACCGACCATTTTTCCCTTACAAAAAAACTATCTGTTCCTTTTTTTACGATGGTATCATACCAGTTTTTATAAATAGTTGAATCCGCCAGGTCATCCCGGTAGAAATAATTATACGTACTGTAAGTAAAACTATGTTGTACCCTCAGCTTGGGATAAAATAAATATTCCGTTGTAGAATCGTTAATTGCAATAGAATCTTTTTTGCCAATATCGTAGGTTTGGCGTAAGAAAATCGTAAGGTCTTTATACGTATTACCCGTAACAATGTTTGTTTTAAAAGGGTTGGCTTCAGAATTGTTTCCGTTACCCAGGTTTACATCGATCGAGAATCTTTTTTTCAGGTTAGGGTCAGACAAAGAACTGTCATTCTTTATCCCGCCGTTTTCAGAATTTTTATTGGTATTGCCTACCAAAATAACAAATGCAGCATATCTTTTTCTTTTACCCTGGTAGTTACCGAACAGCCTGTAACTTTTATGATTGGTATTTTGATTGGTAAAAAAACCAGGAGCGCTAATTAACCGGTAATCAAATCCAAAGCCCAGGTTTGGCCTGGGATTTTGTGTATGAAGCGCCCTGATCATTTGTTCTTTACCGGAGGCCAATTGATAACTGAGTTGTGTAAAAGGCTTGTTGGTTTTATAAAATTTCGATTCTTCCAGTGTATACCGGTAAATATCAAATGCATGGAATCCAGCATCCCATCCGGGTTTGGCACTGGGCTTATAAATTAAGGAATAAGCGGCTGCTCCATTATTGCCCAGGTATAAATAAGAGGAAGGAACAGAAAAGTATTTATCAAAATCGTTAATGGATGAGTCGAAAGGAATACTGCGGATGGAATCCAAATATTTATACATAATGGAAATAGAATCCTTTCTATCATCCCGGTGTACAAAACCAATTGTATCTTTTCCACCTCCGGAGGATGCGCCACCTATATTTTTTATCCTTCCTCCTATCTGATTAAGAACATCAGGCTCCTGTGCATGAGCAAACTGAAAACAAAGAACCAATATTAGGAGGGCAACGATCTGCTTCATCAATCTAACTTATAATTGTGCGATCAGTTCGCAAAATAATGCCTTAAAATTTGGTTCTGCTTCTTTGGCAGCCTGTAAAACCTCTTCATGGGTTATTACATTCTCTTCTTCACGAATACCAACATCAGTTATCACACTCATTGCAAAAACCGGCAGGCCCATGTGTACGGCTGTTATCACTTCCTGCACGGTACTCATACCTACGGCATCGCCGCCTAGTGTAAGTATCATTTTATATTCGGCACGTGTTTCAAAAGTTGGACCGGTAACGGCTACATAAACACCCTCTCTTACGTTTATATTCTTTTGAGCTGCTATATCTCTTACTTTTTGTATCAGGTGTTTCTTATAAGGTTCACTCATATCCGGAAACCTTGGCCCCAGTTCCTTATAATTCTTTCCAATCAATGGGTTTGGTGCAAGCTGGCTGATATGGTCGGTGATGATCATCAGATCGCCAACCTGAAAAGCAGGATTAACACCGCCGGCGGCATTGCTCAGCAGTAAGGTATCGATACCCAAAAATTTTAGAACCCTTATCGGAAAAACTGTTTGCTCTGATGAATAACCCTCATACAAATGGAAACGGCCGGCCATTGCTACGATCTTTTTACCACCCAGGGTCCCAAAAATAAGTTTGCCGCTGTGGCCGTCAACCGTGCTTGTTGGAAAATGTGGAATATCACCGTAAGGAATTTCTTTCTCAATTTTTATTTCGTCGGTAAAACTTCCAAGCCCACTGCCCAAAACGATACCTACAGCCGATTTATCGCTGTAAATATTTTTAATAAAGTCAACGGCTTCGTTAATTTTGGTCATCATATACTAAACAATTTTAAGTGCCAAAGGTAAGGAAAGATAGTTAGAGGTTGGTGGTTTGAAGTTAATGGTTTGTTGTTTTTGGATTGAGGTTCTGCATTTTAATACGCCACAGTAAAGCTCAATAAAGATTCACAGTAAAAGAGTGCGACGCCTGTGAAGTTGACCAACGAACCGATGCCGGGAACACCAAACTACAAACCACAAACTATAAACTGTTTTAATTATCTTCGCCAAAATTTTTCTTTTATGAATCTTCACGAATACCAGGCTAAAGAGCTTTTAAAAAAATACAATGTTCCGGTTCAGGAAGGTATCCCTTGCAGCACGCCCGGCGAGGCAGAGCAGGCTTATAAACAAATTCACACCCAATATGGCAGCAAGTTTGGGGTTGTAAAAGCACAGATACATGCCGGTGGCCGTGGCAAAGGAAAAATTGTTGGTAGCGAACAACGTGGCGTAGCCGTAGGGAAAAATGCTGAAGAGGTGATGCAGATAGCGAAGAATATTTTGGGAGGCACACTGGTAACCATACAAACCGGTGAAGCCGGCAAACTGGTGAGCAAGGTTTTGGTGGCACAGGATGTTTATTATGATGGGCCAAGCCCGACAAAAGAATTTTATCTGTCCATTTTATTAGACCGGGCGAAGGGACAAAATGTAATTATGTACAGCACCGAAGGTGGAATGAATATTGAAGACGTGGCCCACGATACACCTGAAAAAATATTTAAAGAATGGGTTTTCCCCGGTGGTAATTTAGAAGCCTTCCAGGCAAGAAAAATTGCTTTTAATTTAGGATTGAGCGGCGTTGCTTTTAAGAATTGCGTAAAATTTGTGAGCGACCTGTACAAAGCATATGTTGCATCTGATTGCGGCATGCTGGAAATAAATCCTTTGTTTAAAACAAGTGACGATAAGGTCATTGCTGTTGACTGTAAAATGAATATTGATGACAATGCGTTAATGCGTCACCCGGATATTGCGGTGCTGAGAGACCTGAGTGAAGAAGACCCTACTGAAGTGGAAGCCGGGCAATACAACCTGAATTTTGTAAAACTGGATGGTAAGGTAGGTTGCATGGTAAATGGTGCCGGCCTCGCCATGGCAACCATGGATATGATCAAATTAAGTGGTGGCGAACCCGCAAACTTTTTGGACGTAGGCGGCACAGCCAATGCACAAACTGTGGAAGCAGGTTTCAGGATCATTTTAAAAGACCCTAAAGTAAAAGCAATATTGATTAATATTTTTGGGGGCATCGTTAGGTGCGACAGAGTTGCACAGGGCGTGATAGATGCTTATCAATCTATTGGCAATATTAATATACCAATTATAGTAAGATTGCAGGGCACCAATGCCGACGTGGCAAAAAAATTAATTGACGAAAGCGGGTTGAAAGTACAAAGTGCAATTCAACTAAGCGAAGCAGCTGAGCTGGTTAATAAAGCTGTGGCCTGATCCGTTTATTTTGATATTGATTTATAAAAAAGCATTGCATCCTGCAATGTTTTTTTTAAATAATTCACATGTTTTAAGTAATCCCTCAACCCAATCCGTTCATTAGCCCAATTCCCCAATTCATTCTGGCATTATTATTGGCTTAAGGTGTAAGAAATATATTAATTAACCAAATAAGCTATCTAGATCATGAAAAAAAAATTCTTATTTTTATTTAGTCTGGTAATGATAGGGTTAACCCTTTCCACATCAGCCCAAAAGAAAAAGTATTACAAAAAAGGTCACACAAAAAATGTTCGTTACAAAAATGGAAAGTACCGTAATGCCCCAGCCCGGGGGGTTGTAGTTTTAGCGCCCCCACCAGGGCCGGTGGTAGTATTGCCGCCTCATCCACCATTGCCACCACGTCCACCCTTACCCCCACGTCGAAGGGTTCGTCATTGATAATATGGTAGTGTTTTTTTAAAGTTTAATTAAACATAAAAATCTGATACTTAAAAATTCCGCAACATATGCGGAATTTTTTGTTAACGGCATTTAAAATGGTTTAAATTACAAATTAAACTATCACTACATGCTTGAGCTTAACTTCTCCCCTTTTCCAGAAATAAAAACAAAAAGGCTTTTACTAAGAAGAATGACGGATGCTGATGTCCCTGAATTATTGTTTTTGCGGTCAAATGAAAAAGTAATGCAGTTTATTGGTCGTGAGAAAACACAATCAATTGAAGAAGCAATTGCTTTTGTACAAAGAATTAATACAGGGGTTGATGCAAATGAAAGCATCATGTGGGCCATAACCTTAGCGGAAAAGCCGGACACTATGATTGGCACCATCTGTTTCTGGAATATTTTAAAAGACCATTACAGGGCCGAAGTAGGTTATGTGTTGCATCCGGGCTTTTGGAGCCAGGGAATCATGAAAGAAGCTTTAATGGCTGTTGTAGATTTTGGATTTAATGAGATGAAATTGCACAGTATAGCAGGGCATATTAATCCCGAGAACGCTGTATCGGGCATAGTGTTAGAAAAATGTGGCTTTGTAAAAGAAGCATATTTTAAGGAAGACTTTTATTTCAGGGGCAAGTTTTCTGATACAGCAGTGTATTCTTTAATTTCAAAATAACACGCTTTGTTTTAAAACAAAGCCCCACTGTAAAAACAGCGGGGCCTTTTCATTATTAACTCTGAAACTAACACTTAACTTACATTTTCGGTAATAGTACATGATCTATAACATGTATCACACCATTGCTTTGATTTACATCTTT
>JANOUJ010000456.1:0-7738 GCA_031416815.1 Chitinophagaceae bacterium | reverse complement strand
ATTCCATAACACCAGTACCAATGTTGCTGCTACCGATTCTATACGCTGGACATTTGGTGACGGCACTTCAACAAACCAATTTAACCCGGTGCATACCTATACAGCGCCCGGTACCTATACCGTTTGTTTGAGAATAATAAGATATTACTCCAGCAATACAGCACCCTGCATCAGGGAGATCTGTAAAACCGTTGTTGTTCCGGCGCCGTGTAACCTGGTGGCTAATTTCACATCGCAGCCAGATCCAGTTGATCCTTTGCGGATCAAGTTTACCAATACCAGCACGCCCATTCATCCATCAGATTCTGTAAAGTGGACATTTGGTGATGGATCATCTGTAAGCGGTTTACAAAGCGATCCGAATGTTGCAAACCCAACACATATCTATGCAAATGCTGGTGCATATACCGTTTGCCTGAGAGTAAAGAAAAATACAACGATAAATACCCCTCCAACACAGGTTGCATGTGTTCGTGAAAAATGTAACACCATTGTTGTAACACCTCCCTGCAACTTCCCGGTAAACTTTAGCTGGAGACTAGATTCGATAAACCCCAGAAAAGTATATTTTACCAACCTGAGTGTACCACCGACAGCAGGAGCTATTGCGGTGTGGTCATTTGGCGATGGAACTTCTGCCACATCGTGGAATGCCATTCATGAATATGTGCGCCCGGGCAGGTATATTGTTTGCCTGAAGATTTACTTAGTCCCAGGTAGTAACTGCGTTCGTGAAAAATGTGATACCATTTATATTCCGGCGCCAGTGCCACCGTGTACACAGCTTTCCAAATACACATACCAGGTTTTTCCCAACGATAACCAGAAATATAAATTTACCCCGGATTATATCAATGCCACACTTCAGTACACCTGGACTTTTGGAGATGGTACCGGAAGCCATGATCCTGTAGCTGTACATCGTTATGCTCAGCCTGGCGTTTATGTTGCCTGCTTAACGGTATGGCGTGGGCCGGAATGTGCATCAACCACCTGTAAGCAAATCACAGTATTGCCACAGATCAATTGCGATACGGCACATGCCTGGTATAGTTTCGAGCGAAACGCTGCTATACCAAATAAGGTACATTTCTTTGCCCATGCTACGTTGCCAATAATTGACCAGGTATGGATAATAACAAGAGTTGGTGGTACTGTATCAACGCCTCCTGTTATCCTGCATCAAAACAACCCGATCTATTTATTCCCGGATACCGGCTATTACAGGGTTTGTTTAAAAGCAACACTGTTGGGCGGATGCGTAAAAGAATATTGCCACAACATCCGTATTGAGCAAGTTGCAAATGTTTGTGAGTTGCAGGCATTTCCTAACCCGGCATCGGCTGCGGTTAATGTAAACCTGTTTTTATCACAGCCCGAAATGATCCATGCCTCGGTTTACAACAATTTAAATGTTGTGGTATTACAGAAAAATCAACAGGGGCACATCGGTAATAATCTGGTTACCTTAAATATCAGCAACCTTGTTGCGGGCCAATATATGATCAAATTTATTTACGGAAACCGGGTCTGCTTCGCCAGGTTCCAAAAATTGTAATGATAGGGTTATTTTAAAGCAAAGGCCTGTAACAGAAATGTTGCAGGCTTTTTTTTGTGCAATCAAAGAGTTTAAAAAAGAAAAGAAACGCTCGGATAGGTGGGTAAATTTCGCTTAGGTCTTCCAGATTTTCTCCCCTTCAGGGGTTCTTTGTAAAAAGAACGAACGAAGTTCAAGAGGGGCCTTTATCTCCCAAACATTTTATCCAGCTCATCTTTTTTAAACTCCAGGTAAGTAGGTTTGCCATTTGCAGTGCTGTTGGGTACGGCGCAATTAAACAGGTCTTCAATCAACCCCTTCATTTCTTTTTCGCTTAAAGAGGTTCCTGCTTTAACTGATTGCTGCAGTGCAAGTGAACGCAATAATTTTTCCCGCTTGCTGTATTTTAGATCACTGCTGAAGTGTTTATACTGTTCCAGTATTTTTTCAATAGCTGTTTTCTCATTTCCCTGGCTTACATCAGCTGGTGTGCCTTGTATCACGAATGTATTGTTGCCAAAAGGTTCCAGCTGATAACCCAGGTGATTCATATCCGGCAACAATTCCTTCAGCAAAACTGCATCAGCAGCATGCAATTCAATAGTTGCCGGAAACAAGCTTTGTTGTGTGGCAATGGGTTTTCCCTCAACTGCCAAAGCAAAGCGCTCGTATAAAATACGCTCATGTGCATTTTGCTGATGCACTAAATAATATCCACGGTTGGTTTGAACTACAATAAAGCTGTTATGCAATTGCATTAAGTTTTCAGTCGTTGGGCGGCCACCGGCTCCTGAGGATTGTTCGTTGTTCGTATGTAACTGGTGAACAGCAGCAGACTCTCCACCGGTCAATCCACCGGAGCCTGCGGCCGGTCCACGTTCAACGGTCAACTTTTCTTTTGGCTCGTAAAAATCCCTCCAGTGCCTTAGCTCACTTTTACTTTCTATAAAATGCGACTGGTGCTTTTTAGTGAATGTATTGTATAAGGAAGATGCTGAAGCAGATGATTTTTTATCCTCTGTAAAAGGTTTAGATACTGCATCCAGACTTTGAATAGATGCATCCAGCTCAAAATCCAAAGTTGGTGAAATGCTGAACTGTGCCAGTGCATGTTTAATGGCACTCTGCACAAATGCGTATACGATCTTTTCATCCTCAAATTTAATTTCCTGCTTGGTAGGATGTACATTGATATCCAGTTGTGCCGGGTCAAGATCAATGAATAAAGTGTACATCGGAAAACTATCCTTTGCGATCATTTCATTAAAAGCATTCATCACCGCATGGTTCAGATAAGCACTTTTAATAAAGCGGTTGTTCACAAAAAAGTATTGGTCGCCCCGGGTTTTTTTAGCAGTTTCAGGTTTACCAACAAAACCATAAATGTTCATATAGTCAGTCTGCTCCTGCACCGGCACCAGCTTGGCTGCATAGCTATTCCCCAGTATCTGCACAATGCGTTGCTTCATACTGCCCTTCTCCAGGTGAAAAACCTCCTGGCCATTGCTGCTAAATGAAAAGAAAATTTCCGGAAAAGACATGGCTACCCTGATGAATTCATCCACAATATGCCTCAACTCTGCAGCATTGCTTTTTAAAAAATTCCTTCTTGCCGGCACATTAAAAAAAAGATTCTTCATGGCAATGCTGGTACCCGTTTGCATGGCAGTTGGTTCCTGTTTTATTACCAGGCTATTCTCAATTTCAATAAAAATACCGGTCTCATCCTCCAGCCTCTTCGATTTTAATTCAACCTGTGCAACTGCAGCAATACTTGCAAGGGCTTCTCCCCGAAAACCCATTGTCTTTATTTTAAACAGGTCTTCAATATTTCGGATTTTTGAAGTAGCATGTCGCTCAAAAGCCATCCTTGCATCGGTCTCACTCATGCCCTTGCCATTATCAATAACCTGTATCAATGCTTTGCCTGCATCATTAACAATGAGGTTAATTTCAGTTGCCCCGGCATCCACGGCATTTTCCAGCAGTTCCTTTACCGCACTGGCCGGCCGCTGAATAACTTCGCCGGCAGCAATCTGGTTGGCAATGTTATCGGGCAATAATTGAATGATATCGGGCAAAATCCTGTAATTTAGAACAGCAAAAATAACACATCCTGTCCACTATAAAATTTTTACACCTATATGCGGAAGATCCAACTAATATTATTTCTTTTTTTAGCAGTTAATGGTTTTGCTCAGCAAAATAAAGCAAGCATTTGGGTAGACAGTGTTTTTAAAACACTTACGCCTGATGAACAGATCGCCCAGTTGATGGTGGTTCGTTTATCAACCATCAACGCAAACAAGAGTGTAACTTTTTACGACAGCCTGGTAACCGAATTGATCAAACAATATAATATCGGAAGCCTATGTGTTTTCCAGGGAAGCCCGGTTAAACAGGCAACTATTTTAAACCGACTGCAAGCTTTAGCCAAAACGCCGCTGTTAATAACCATTGATGCGGAATGGGGCGTTGGCATGCGCATGACGGACAGTGTACTTCCCTTACCCAGGCAAATGATGCTGGGAGCCGTGCAGGATTCCAGCATTGTATATCAATATGGAAGAATTGTGGCCGAGCAATGCAAGCGCATTGGCATACAGGTAAATTTTGCGCCGGTGGTTGATGTAAATAATAATCCAGATAACCCCGTAATTAACGACCGCAGTTTCGGAGAAGACAAATACAAAGTAGCTTCCTTTGGTGTGCAATACATGAAAGGTATGCAGGACAATGGTGTGATGGCATGCGCCAAACACTTTCCGGGACATGGTGATGTATCAGTAGATTCTCATTACGATCTGCCTGTAATAAATAAAAACAGGTCACAACTGGAATCATTGGAGTTATTTCCCTTTCGTGAAATTTTTAAAGCCGGCGTGGGCAGTGTAATGATCGCACATTTATATATTCCTTCCATCGATCCCAGTGCCAACAGGGCTACCTCGCTTTCAAAAAATAATGTTACCAAGCTGTTGCGTGATGAGCTGGGTTACCAGGGATTAACATTTACAGATGCTTTAGAAATGCAGGGCGTTAGAAAATTCTTTCCGGATGGAACTGCTTCGGTAGAATCTATCATTGCCGGAAATGATATGCTTTGTTTACCCGGTGATGTACCGCTGGCGATTGCAAAAATAAAAGAAGCCATCACCGCCGGAAGAATAAGCTGGGCTGATATTGAAATGCATTGCAGAAAAGTGTTGAAGGCAAAATATGATTACGGGCTTGCCAATTTAAAACCCATCAATACCAATAACCTTACCAGCGACCTGAACAAGGATGTAAGCAACATGCGTAAAGTGATCGCTGAAAATGCACTTACTGTTTTAAAAAAGACTGATGCTGTTTATTTTCCTTTAGCTGCCAATAAAGATGTGGTTATAAAGGAATTGCTGTATGTAAGCATCGGCACAAACAGCGACAATGCTTTTGCCAGCCGCATGCGTGCCGATTATAATGCAGATGTGACCTGGTTTGACTATAAAAAAGATGCTGCAGATATTGCGACGATAGTTGCCAAAGCAAAAAAAGATTACAAGCATGTGGTTATTGGTGTGCATGGATACGGCCGTTCGCCTGCCAATAATTTTGGCATCAGCAAAAACGCTATTGACCTGGTAACGCAGTTGCAACAAAAAACAAAAGCCATCACTTTTGTTTTTGGAAATGTGTATGCTGTTAAAAATTGGTGTGGCGCAAAAAACCTGGTGGCCTGTTATGAAGATGACAGCATCATTCAAAACACCGCTGTTGACCTGTTGCAGGGAAAAATTGCAGCACAGGGAAAATTACCCGTTACGGTTTGTGAACAGTTAAAATTTGGTACAGGCATAACATTTAAAGCACCCAATCCACCCAAAGCAGAAAAAGGAATACTCGATGCGGCAAAACTGATCAGCATTGATGCCATTGCCGAGGATGCGATTGCCAAAGGCGCTACGCCGGGCGCTGTGGTATTGGTTGCCAAAAATGGCAAGATCGTTTATCATAAAGCTTATGGCAATTATACGTATGATAAGACAGAAGCTGTAAACACTGAATCCATTTTTGATATGGCATCGGTTACAAAAGTTTGCGCCACTACTATTTCTGTAATGCGCCTGTATGATGAAGGCAAGCTCGATCTAAAAAAAAAGCTCGGTGATTACCTGTCCTGGGTTAAAGGGACCAACAAAGAAAATCTGACCGTCGAAAATATTTTACTGCACCAGGCCGGGCTGGTTGCATACATTCCTTTTTTTAAAGAAACCATTGACTCCGCCGGTGCACCAAAACCCCAGTTTTATTCAGCAGTAAAAAACGATGCTTTCGGTATACGTGTTGCCAACAACATGTACATGCGTAACGATTGGCAGGACACTATTTACAAACGCATTTTAGAAAGTCCGCTTGGCAAAACGGGTAGATATATTTACAGCGATAATGATTTTATTTTCCTGGGAAAAATTGTTGAAGCCATTAGCGGTTTACCATTAAACGAATATGTTGAAACAGCATTTTACCGACCAATGGGTTTGACTACCGCAGGTTTTAAACCAGGAGAGCAATATGCTTTACAAAGAATAATACCAACAGAACAGGAAAAACAATTCCGCTCACAATTATTGCGTGGCGATGTGCATGACCCGGGCGCTGCCATGTTTGGCGGTGTGGCGGGACATGCTGGTTTGTTCAGCAATGCATACGACCTCGCCATGATCATGCAGATGTTGTTAAATGGAGGAACGATCAATGGAAAAAGATATTTGCAGGAAGAAACGGTTAACCTCTTTACTGCTTACCAAAGCGATATCAGCAGGCGTGGATATGGTTTTGATAAACCGGAAAAAAATAACAGAACACGCCCTGATCCTTATCCAAGCCTGTCTGCATCATCGCAAACCTTTGGCCACACCGGTTATACAGGAACCTGTGTTTGGGCAGATCCAAAATATGACGTTCTATTTATCTTTTTAAGCAACCGGGTTAATCCTGATGGTGGCGAAAATACCAGGCTGCTCAGGATGAATGTGCGTACCAATATACAGGAGGCAATTTATAAGGCGATGGGGTTGTGATTTAAACCTCCTCCGAACGCTCCGGCAACTTATTATACCCACCCTTTAAAGCATAATACCCAAATATCATTAACCCGATGGCAATGGGTGTAAATATCGTAATGATAATGATCCAGGGAACCGGTTGGTTAATATCTTTTGTACCTCCACTACTGATATTATGTACAGCACTCTTTACTAAAAAAAAGATAATCACCGGAGCCAGCAGCATCCAGATAAGGCCCATTATTCTTTTTACAAGATTCATACTGTTTATTTTTTTGCCGGGAAGCCGGTAAGACGTCTTCCCGACTTACCGGCAAATTTTTTAATCGTTAACGTCCTTATCAACTTTATTGGTAAGATACAAAGCGCCAATAACAAAACACAAGGCTGCCACACCAATAGGATACCAAAGCCCCACCAGCGGATCTGTTGTAAAAGTTGTTGCCAGTAAGGTTGCGATAAAAGGAACCAATCCGCCAAACACACCATTACCGATATGGTAAGGTAGGCTCATGGAAGTGTACCGGATCTTCGTAGGAAACAACTCCACCAAAAATGCTGCAATGGGGCCATAGGCCATGGTTACAAAAATGATCATCACCCAAACGAGGAAGATAAATTTCCATTTGAGTCCAGTCGGTAATACAATGTCATTATAAATTTCCTTTTTATCAAGCCTTACATATTCGCTATTGTTATACGGTACAAACTTCCAACCATTTTTTATAGCTAAATCGGATAATGCCGTATCCTGTAATGGACTCAATGCAGGATAAATAGTTGTGTGCCATCCAGGTAAATTTTTGTGCCCTTTCTCAATAAAAGTATCACTGCGTTTTTCAGAAAATTGCATTTCATTGTATTTCCACACAAATGAAGATTGTACAATCGTTCTATAACTATTATCCGGTAATGTATCTTGATTAGTAATAGCTTTTGAAGACAATTCAGTTAAAGCCTTTTTATCTTTTACCCCCTCTTTTACATTTGCATCTTTTAAAAAAGTACGGAATATCGGCCTGTAAAAAACAACTCCCAATAACATCCCGGTAAGCATGATCCATTTTCTGCCGATCTTATCACTCAGCCATCCAAAAAATAAAAAGAACGGGGTAGCCAATCCAATTGCCCACAATAAAATTTCCCGGTTCTG
>JANOUJ010000455.1:0-7859 GCA_031416815.1 Chitinophagaceae bacterium | reverse complement strand
AGGTGCCTGTGTTTATAATTTTTTAGAAGAAACACCGATCGCTATTGCAAAGCTGCAAAGGTATTCTACTGAAATTGCCATGCAGAAGAACTGGCAATTGTTTGATCGAAAACCGGCTACCGGTAAAAAAGTCGCTATTGTAGGTGCTGGCCCGGCAGGTTTAAGTTGCGCCCATGTTTTAGCAAGAGAAGGAATTGATGTGACTATTTTTGAAAAGGAAGCTAAAGGAGGTGGCTTAATGACTTACGGTATTGCTGCCTATAAAGTAACGCCGCAGTTTTGCGAGGATGAAGTGAATTATATTTTAGGTATTGGTGGTATTGAAATAAAATACGATCACGAATTGGGAAAAAATATTTCACTGGCAGACCTGCAAAAAGATTTTGATGCGGTTTATTTGGGCATTGGTGTTGGCCTTGCAAGACAACTTGAAATTCCGGGCGAAGAATTGGAAGGGGTTGAAGATGCCATCAAATTCATTTATGATATTCGTGATAAAGGATTTGATAAAGTTGCTGTTGGCGAAAAAGTTGCTGTGATCGGCATGGGCATGACAGCCATTGATGCAGCCACACAGGCAAAGCTGCTTGGGGCAAAAGAAGTGACCATGCTTTACCGCAGAACCCAGGAAGAAATGCCGTGTACCCAACACGAACTTGACATTGCTATGCTTGATGGATGTAAGATCATCTGGCTTGCTGCTCCGCAGGAAATAAAAGGAATTGACGGAAAAGCAAATGAACTCGTTTGCAGTATCATGCAATTGGGCGAACCTGATGCAAGTGGCAGAAGAAGCCCTTTTGATACCGGTGAAACTTTTTCATTAGCTGTTGATATGGTCATCAAGGCAGCAGGACAAATGCCTTTCGAAAGTTTAGTTGAAGAATTCAAAATTCATCCCGCCCCAGGCGGGACAAAAGGCAAAATAAATATTAAGGATTCTGCTACAAATTTGCCTGGTGTTTTTGCAGGAGGAGATTGCGTGAATGGAGGAAAAGAGGTGGTGGATGCAGTGCAGGCCGGTAAAGATGGGGCCGCATCAATATTATCATATCTCGAAATTAAAAATTAGGAATTAAAAATGAAATAGGCTCATTTTTAAATTTGACTTTTGATATTTTACTTTTCAATTGATTTAACATGGCAGATATATCATCCAATTTTCTCGGCATTAAATCTCCCAACCCTTTTTGGTTGGCCAGTGCACCGCCTACCGATAAAAAAATAAATGTACTGCGTGCTTTTGAAGCAGGCTGGGGAGGTGTTGTATGGAAAACATTGGGCAGCCAGGTTAAAAATGTTTCATCACGTTATTCGGCATTAAATTTCGGCTCAAAAAAAATGATGGGCTTTAATAATATAGAGTTGATCAGTGACCGGCCATTAGAACTGAACCTAAAAGAGATAACCGAATGTTTGAAACAGTTTCCTGACAGGGCCATGATCGTTTCCCTGATGGCAGATAATGATAAAAATAGTTGGCATGAACTTATAAAAAAAGTAGAAGATACCGGCGCTCATGGACTGGAACTGAATTTCGGTTGTCCGCATGGGATGACCGAAAGAGGTATGGGTGCAGCAGTAGGCCAGGACCCGGAAATCGCAAGAATGGTAGTGGAGTGGGTGATGGAAGCAGCACATATCCCTGTAATAACGAAACTTACGCCCAATGTACATTCGCCGGTGCCAACCGGTAAAGCCTGTGTTGAAGCGGGCACCAATGCCTTGTCTTTGATTAATACTATACAATCTGTAACCGGTATCGATCTGGATACACTTGTTCCAAATCCTTATGTTGCCGGTAAATCGGTGTTTGGTGGTTATTGCGGACCCGCGGTAAAACCCATTGCATTAAAAATGTTGACTACTATAGCACAGGATCCAACAACATCAAAGGTACCGGTATCAGGCATTGGCGGTGTAAGCACCTGGAAAGATGCTGTGGAATTTATGTTACTAGGCGCCAGCAATGTACAGGTTTGTACCGCAGCGATGAACCATGGATTTAGAATTGTAGAAGATATGTGTGAAGGGTTGAATAACTGGATGGATGATAAAGGATTTAAAACGCTAGACGATTTTATTGGGAAATCTGTTGAAAAAATAACACACTGGGAAGACCTCGATATTAATTATCATCACATCGCTAAGATCAACCAGGATAAATGTATCCACTGTGGACTTTGTTATATTGCCTGCGAAGATGCGTCGCATCAATCCATCAATTTGGATTATGGCAAACCTTATAATAAGTATACCATTAAGGAAGATGAATGTGTAGGGTGTAACCTCTGTCAGTTGGTTTGCCCGGTAGATGATTGTATAATCATGGAAGAACACCGGGTTGCCCCCGAATATCTTAACTGGATTGAATTTCAGAGAAAAGGCCTGCCCCTCAACGATCATTAATGTGCATAATTATGTGCTAAACGGGTGCAAAACATCGTCGTCAAAAACTTGGAGGAAAGGTGTCTGATAATGTATCTTTATTGTCCAATTGAGCGGTAGAAGTTTTATAAGATTGAAGTCCCTCAAAAGACGGAAGTCGCAAAAATAGAAACCAATCAGGCGGAAAAGCATCGGGTTAGTAAGATTATGGAATGAGCAATCAGGAAGTAAGAATCAAACTTGATGCTTTTTTATTTTACAATAATCATTGATTTTAATACTATTGGCATCAATAAAAAAGCTGTGAATTTTCACAGCTTTTTTAGTGAGCGGGAAAAATTCCCTGTTTATGCATTAACTGCCTTGTGCAGATACCTGTGTTTCTTAATTAGATCGTGCGATGTTTTCAGCTTTTCCTGTTGACCGGTGATCAACTGGCGGATCTCGGCACTCATTTCCGCATCTGAATCCAATGCTGCATGATATGCTTTTTGAGCAGCATCTTCACCAAATTCGCATAATTCAAGTAGCGATTGACGGGTATGACCTGTAAAAGTGGTTTTGATATCCATCCACACTCTGTATACTTTTCCGCTGTTTGTTGTACCATCAGCAGGTGTGCCACCTAATTCAGATACAACTTTAGTTAGTTCACCTGAGTATTTCCGGCTTTCGGATGCCATACCATTAAAAATTGCTCTCAGGTCAACATCAAGATCCTTAGTTTCCTCGATCGCTTTTTCATAACCATTTACCCTGTCATTGTTGATTTCGATAAGGCCATTTAATGCCTCTACCAATTTTTCGTTTGTTTCCATAATAATAGCTTTTTTATAAAATGGGGCTAAAATTATGCCAATGAATCTCCTGATTAAAAACTATGAGAATTATATAAGAAGTTACTGTGAATGTTATAAAGATCAACAAGCGTCGGTTATTTACAAAACTATCCCTGCCAGTTCCAGGCTACGTTTGCTTATGTTTTTATAATCAATATTTTCAATGATCGCATCCGGGCATAATATCAATGATACGCCTGCTTGCTTCCACCAATCGTTTCTAAATAATTTTTTTGCATGAATTACTGCAACGAGCCAACTGTGTTTAAATTCATTGTGCCATTCCTCGGTCCATTCAAACTCACTTTTATTGATTTTATACGGATCATCGGTGCTGATGAAAACTTTTAAGTAGTAATTATTGCTGAGCGCTGTATCGGTTTGATGATAGATCTTTTTGTACCCGTATTTATAATTGTAACCCAGGGCTGAAATATCACTCAGTACCGCAGATGCTGTTGGAAAAGCACCGGCACCCTTGCCTTTAAAAAAATGTTCATCTGCAAATGTGCTTTCAGTGGTAAGGGCATTAAATTCATGCTGTACATGATAAAGGTTATCATTTTGAGTTACAAACTGGGGCAATATGAATGCAGCCAGCCTGCCATTCTCTAATTTTTTTGCTGTAGCCACCAATTTAATGGTTTGTTTTTTTTGCTTGGCTAAAATAGCATCGGGCAAAGCAATATTTTCAATACCGTTAAAAATAAAATCTGTTGGTTTTGCAATTACACCAAAAGAGTGCGCCAGTAAAATACTTAGTTTGTTTGCTGCGTCAAAACCGCCAGTATCCAATTTGGGATTGCTTTCTGCAAAACCGAGTTGTTGCGCTAATGATAAAGCTGCTTTAAACTCCAATTGTTCTTCCAGTATTTTGGTAAGGATGAAATTGGTTGAGCCGTTTATGATTCCCCGTATGGATTTCAACAGGTCGTTATCATAATACTCTTCCAGGTTGCGAACGATGGGCATGCTGGCACAGCAGGCGGCTTCGTATAAAAGTGCTGTGTTGTTTTCCTGCTGTAGTTGCAATAGTTCTTCAAAATGTTCAGCAATCATTTTTTTGTTGGCGCTTACAACCGACTTACCTTTTTGTAATGCTGTTTTTACAATTTCAAAAGCTGCGTCTGCATCGTCGATCAGTTCAACAACCACATTGATGCTTTCATCGTTGAGAATTACAGATGCATCTGTTGTAAAGTTTTCACCAGCAATGCTTCTTTTCTTTTCAGGGTTCTTTATGACTATTTTTTTGATGGATGCCTGCAGGGTTGGGGTAGTTTGCAGTACATCATAAAGTCCTTTACCTACTACACCAAAGCCAAAGAGGCCGATATTGAGTTGTTTGTTTGACATGATTAATTTTTCACGCCAAGCCGCAAAGATGCAAAGGCGCTATTTTTTTTGATAGATGAAATAATTGATGTTGTACAAGTCCCGAAATAAATTCGGGATGCCGATTTAACATCGGCAAGTGCATGACGCCACTAAAGTTGAGCTATGCACTGATGCTGGTTACAAAATTTTCCTTTTCTGTTTTAAGATTAGCAAAAGCCTGCTCCAGGTCTGCAATGAGGTCTTCTACTTCTTCCAGTCCAACACTAAGGCGGATAAGACTGTCTGCGACACCCGCAGCACGACGCTTTTCTGAAGGAATACTTTTGTGCGTCATTTGTGCAGGGTGACAAAGCAGGCTTTTTACACCGCCTAAACTTTCAGCAAGTTTAAAATAATTGGTGCCGGTAACAAAAGCTGTAGCAGCTTCTTCCGTATCATTTTTTAAAGTGAAAGAAACAATGCCGCCAAAACCTTTACTTTGTTTTTTTGCAATATCATGATTGAGATGCTTTTTTAAACCGGGATAATAAACTTTATCAACTGCAGGATTTGTTTCTAAATATTCTGCAACTGCCTGTGCATTGCGGCAATGCTGCTGCACACGCAGGTGAAGGGTTTCAATGCCACGGATCACCAGCCAGCTATCAAAGGGAGCTAGTATGGCACCGCTTGCATTTTGTATGAATTTTATTTTTTCGCCCAGTGCTGTTTCTTTGGCAACAACCAGCCCGGCAATAAGATCACTATGGCCGCCAAGATATTTAGTGGCGCTGTGAATTACAAGATCAGCTCCCAGCGTGAGAGGCTGTTGTAAGGCAGGCGATGCAAAAGTATTATCCACGCAAAGTAAACACCCATGGGCCTTTGCAACCTGTGCAATGGCCCGTATATCGCTTACTTTTAAAGTTGGATTGGTTGGTGTTTCCAACCAGATGAGTTTTGTGTTGGGTGTAAGTGCATTAAAAACATTGGCAGCTTCGGTTGTGTCAACATAGTTTACCGTAATGCCGAATTTTTCATAAATATGGGTAAAGAGACGGAATGCCCCGCCATAAATATCATCTACTGCTAAAATTTCATCACCACTTTTTAGCAATTTAACAACGGCGTCAATGGCTGCCAGGCCGCTGCCGAATGCAATGCCAACTGCTCCTTTTTCAAGTTGTGCAATGATGGTTTCTAATGTTCCTCTTGTAGGATTGTTGCTACGGGCATAATCATAACCCTTGTTTACTCCCGGCGCATCCTGCACGTACGTACTGGTTTGATAAATGGGAACACTGATTGCTCCTGTTAATGGATCTACCGGAATGCTGTGGATCAGTTGTGTTGCGTTGCTCATCTCTGTTGGTTTTTTGGCCCCCTCCAACTCCCCCGAAGGGGGAGGGAAGAGAATGATGAATGATTGTTATACAGGTTCTGTACAATCACTTAGCAAGTGAGCAACCTTATCGGAGGAATTTTTTCAGCCGCTGCCGGGGTTGAAAACCGCGGGCAGGGCATAAAAAAAGCTCATCCGATAAATCAGATGAGCTTTAAATATTTTGAGGTATTGTGTAAGCTTTGAATCTGACTTATCTGTCCCGTTGTTAAACGAGATGGAATTGGCACCTTTTCCCGATAAAATCGGGATAGGTTGTCAAGGTTTCATCGGGCCATTACCCTCTACCTTTCTTGATAAGTGATATTAAAGAACTGGTACAAAGATATTGGCGAAAGTTTTAGATTGCCAAATAAAAATTGCACAATAATTTTTGAGAAACATAAAACCCTTTGCAGTACAGCGTTTCAGGGGCAAAAATTATTTTATATTTTTCCGCATCCATTCTTCCTGAGAACTTGCGGATTGCTCCAAAGTCACCTGCTTTGCAATTTTTTCCTGTCCTTTGATGATAGATTTAGAAACCATGTTGTGTTCGATCACTTCATCTTCCTTCATGCCCAACATTTTCATCAGCGGTATCAGTTTTTCGCTGCCAAAATGTTTAAAAAGCGGTTCGTCCATAGCACTGAAGACAATTATTTTTCCAGTGTCCCAATTCCTGACCAGGTCAAATTCTTTGGTATGCAGTGGATAATGTTCAACAAATATTGGTTTCTTATTTTGAAGTTTGGATGCATGCAGGTGGTGGGTTTCTGTAATGAGATTTTCATTAAGTCCCTGTTGCCTGAAAAATTCTTTGAAATTAACCGCAGTATCAGCAAACCAGCAGATGAATAAACTATCAGGTTCTTTCCTGGCTAAATCAGCACAGGCATTCATTTTAGCTGTAGTAGTAACATAGGCCCTGTCAACAAAAACATGGTTTTCTGCGTCATCTTCCTTCTTTCCAAATAAATTAAATAACATACGTTTAATTGAGTAGCAAATTTACATAACAAAGCTGCCTTCAACAAATCAACGTGTAATTTGTTATACCAAACTGAATTTCATTTCAGGCTAATGTGTGGGGGCTGAAATTCAGGCATGGCCTTGTGCAAAGGCTTTGGTAAATACCGGTTGTACTGAATAAAGAATACAATCGGTATTAGTACCTTTGCAATAAGGAAATAAATAATGGCGAAATTAAAAAAAGATTCTTCTGAAGATATTATTGATAAAGATTTTATTGAAGTGTTTGGCGCAAGGGAGCATAACCTGAAGAATATTGATATTAAAATTCCCAAGAACAAACTGGTAGTTTTTACCGGTGTTAGTGGCAGCGGAAAATCTTCGCTGGCATTTGATACTATCTATAATGAAGGGCAGCGCCGCTATATGGAAAGTTTTAGTGCCTACGCCCGGCAGTTTGTGGGTGATATGGAACGCCCCGATGTTGACAAGATCACTGGTTTATCCCCCGTAATTTCTATTGAGCAAAAAACCACCAACAAAAATCCACGAAGTACGGTTGGTACCGTTACAGAGATCTATGATTTTCTGCGATTACTGTATGCAAGGGTGGGAGAGGCTTACAGCTACAACACTATGAGGAAAATGGTAAAGTTCAGTGAAGAAGAAATTGTGACCAACATCTTTGAAAAATTTGAGGATAAAAAAATAAGCGTATTGGCGCCGTTGGTGAGAGGACGAAAAGGGCATTACCGGGAACTGTTTGAAGACATTCGCAAGAAGGGTTATTTAAAAGTGAGGGTTGATGGCGAAGTGCTTGATCTTACACCAAGGATGCAGATAGATCGTTACAAAATTCATGATATTGAAGTGGTGGTTGACAGGCTGGCTGTTACAGATGAAATGCGATTCAGGTTGAGCCAAAGCGTTCAGAAAACCTTGCAGTTAGGTAAGGACCTGAT
>JANOUJ010000454.1:0-3745 GCA_031416815.1 Chitinophagaceae bacterium | reverse complement strand
GGAAAAATTTGTTCCGTTAACCGAATAGTTTACAAATTCCTGCGTTGTAACACCACATGCCTGAATGTTGCCAACGGTATTTACACCTGCATTGACTGAATAAGTCACCGGGTTACTTTGTTGTGCATTGGTAACATCTTCACCTATCAGTATAATGCTTTGCGGGAGAGAACAGAAAACCTTATTGAAATTGTATGTACCTGTATTACTTAACGGATATCTTGTGTAAAAACTCCCTTCCAGTAAAATAATATATCCGTTAGTAACAGGTGTGCTGGCGCAATTGGTTACAGTGCCGTTTATCGTTGCAATATTATTGCCCGTGGGTATCGTAATAATTCCTAAAGAAATATTTACATTGGTAGTAGCAAATGTTTGTGAATGAAGAACAGTTGTGCAACCGAAATTTGGAAATACCTCCAACAACAGGCTTGCATTATTGGGTACTGGTCCGGCAACATAGCCTGAAGAATCTGTATATCCCCAACCGGAATTGTTTGTACCAACCACGGTTATTTTTACTAATGTATAAGGAAGGGGATCTCCTGCTGAATTTTTTAGCGTGCAATTAAACTGCACATAATTATTGGGAACATCACAATTCCAAAAGGAAAAATGGCTTACATCACCTACATAGGTATTTCCGGTTTTTGTGGCGCTGCCTTCCTGCTTCCATAAACCGTTCATTTCATCAAAATACCATGAAGGAATTGTAGCAGGTGCACTGGCTGCCAATGATGAAGGTATCGGTATAGTAAGTGTTGCTTTCTGCCCATTTACAATTTGTAGTAATTCGCCCGATGAACCAGTGAGCTCAACTGCGGCCATGCCAAAAGTTTGCAATAGTTTTAAAGTACCTTCAGTATTTAAGCCCCGAAGGTCGCCGGGCATAATTCTGTTCAGATCAGCTGCTGTTGGGTTTATCCAGTAAGCAGCAACATTAACAGAGCCGCTGTATTGTGCATTGGTAGTGGCGTTTACAATAGTACCGGCTTTTAACTTTATGCTCAATCCATTTGCCAACATAACCGTACCGCCCGATGTTGAATTGACTGTGCCGGCTATGATCTTTGGTATTAGTTTAATTCTGAAAAATGCAGACTTGCCTTCAACAGCTATATAAGTTTTAATGCCTTTAAAATAACCGGCTTTGTTTACTGTTATTACTGCAGCCTCTTTCACAACCTGTACATTCCTTGCTTCAAAATAACCGTATTTGTCTGTAGTGATGGTGGCAGTACCAACCAACACCGTAGCACCCATTACCGCTGCATCATTTTCATCTGTTACAAAACCTGATACGGTTGAATTGACCTTGGTTGAAAGATCAGGCGGAGGAATGCTGCCACGGGAATTTTCAAAATCAAGGGTTTTCTGACAGGAGAAGAACAGAGATAACACAAAAATGAAAAGCAATTTTTTGCAAAGCGTTTTTACAGTAAGGGTATGCTGCATATAAATAAGATTTTAGCAAAACGACTTAATGAACGTAAGATGACGGATGTATATTATATGCTGCCTGTAATATTATTTTTATCAGTGCTCTCTCCTTATTTTGAAATGGCAACTGATGTTGTAAATTTTCGGGTTATCACCATATTCAGTAAATGTATCACTAAAATTCCCTGCTATAAATCCGCCGACTGGTCCATATTCTGTTATGTTAATCATAGCGGGAGGGGTTCCCCAAAGGGTACGGATCTGACGCCCCCTCAAACCCCATATTGAATGGAATGTAATCAGTTCTTGTTTGCTTCCTACCGCAATATCCTTATCTGGGTAAACAATAAATGTATAATCCATTTTTAAGGCGTTATAGCCATAAACACCTTGTGTGATAACTGTGCTGCCCGTGCTTCTATAATGCAGTAAAGTGTCGGTAGGGAAAAGAATAGAATGTGTGGCTGAGTTAATGGTATATGTAATGTACTGTTCATGAAATACTCCGCAGGCCTGTACCGGCGCAATATTATTAATGCCGGCAGTAACCTGAAGATCAACCGGGGTGTTTTCCTGGCCATTATCAAAGTCTTGTGCTATTAAACGAAGATTGGTAGTTGTATTGCTGCATAATAACCGGGTATGGTTATAAGTTCCCGTAGAGCTAAGCTGGCAAATGCTGAAAACATTTCCATCAGAAAACATTATAGCTCCATTTGATACAGGCTCATTCTGGCAGTTGGTAACTGTTCCTTTTATAATTGCCTGTGATTGGCCTGCAGGTATCACGATGGTGCCCATGGATAGGGTTGCACCGGAAGTATTGAATATTCGTGAAAATGCCGGCAAACCGCAACCAGCATAATTGAAGATTTCTAATTTTAATTGTTCATTGGCTGGTACCATGCCAAAGATGTAGCCATCAGCATTTGTATAGCTTCCTCTCGTATTTGAAACAGAATTTATTGCAGTGATCTTTACAAAAACATTTTGCAGAGGCTGGTTATCAGCAGTAACAAATCTGCAATCAAAGCGAACAAACGACCCGGGCTCATCGCAATTCCAGAATGAAAAATGAGTTACTTCACCAACATAGCTGCTACCGTTTTTTGTGGCAAAACCTTCTTCTTTCCATAACCCATTTGTTTCATCAAAATACCAAAGGGGTATTGTGGCAGGTGCTGAGGTTAAAAGAGAAGCCGGTATGGGAAAATTCAGGGTTGCTTTTGTACCGGTAGCTATCTGTAATTTTTCGCCACCGCTGCCTGTTAATTCAACAGCAGCCATTCCATAGGTTGTAAGCAATTGAACATTGCCGGTTGTATTTAAACCCCGGAGATCACCCGGCATAGTATTGGGGAGATCACTACTTGTCGGGTCGAACCAGTAAGCAGCAATATTTATCGTACCCGTGTAAACAGTATTTGATGCAGCATTTACAACTGCATTGGCAGGAATGGATATGCTTAATCCGTTTGAAAGTTTTACAATACCCCCGGCAGCTGCATTAACAGTACCCACCAATTGTTTAGGAATTAATTTAATTCTGAAAAAAGCAGGTTTATCTGCTTTTGCTATATAAGTTTTCGTGCTTTTAAAAAATCCTGTTTTTATTACCGATACCAATGCTGCATCTTTGGTTACTTTTGCATTTTTTATTTCAAAATAGCCATACTTATCCGTTCTTACCACAACGTTCCCAAGCTGAACGGTGGCAAGAAATATAGCATCATCGTTTTCATCGGTCACAAAGCCGGATACTGATGAACTGACTTTTACTGAAGGATCAGGAATATTTATACCACCTCCACTTTCAAAGCTGATATCTTTCTGGCAGGAAAAAAATAATACTATTGTGCAGATCAGCTGTATACTCCTGCTTATTGATTTTATTGTAAGGGTAGAAAGCATGGCAAGTAAAGTTTTGGTAAAAAATAAGTCGTTGTGCATATAAGATGTTTAAATAACCTTATTCGCTGCACAAAAAAAATTATTTATCAAAATTGATATAACAGTTCAACCAGCCTTTATCAATAATTACCTCGGGATATTTCCTGTAAAAATTTATTGCAGGCTCATTCCAGTCCAACACCTGCCAAACCATGCCGCTGTATTTTTTTGCTTTGCATTCCTCTATCAAAGTATCAAACAGCATTTTACCAATTCCTTTACCACGCATTTTTTCAGATACTAAAAAATCTTCCAGGTACAGGCGTTGGCCCTTCCAGGTGCTATAGCGGATATAGTAAAGTGCAAAGCCTTCCACATTACCTTCGTATTCGGCTACAAAAGCAGACCATACCGG
>JANOUJ010000453.1:0-2535 GCA_031416815.1 Chitinophagaceae bacterium | reverse complement strand
CGACAGGTCCATATTGGCCGGATCAATATATTTTCTTTTTGATGGATCGTTAGATGGCGCTACAACAACAATTGCCGGGCCTGAAACAGTAACCGGGCCGTTTTTACTACCGGATGGAGCAGCGTTATTTTTGGCAGCTTTCGCATTTGCAGCATCCAGTGCTTTTAGCCGTTCTTCATTTGCCTTCCTGTTCTTGGCGCTTTGAACAGGATCAGGATCATTACCTGTTTGTGCCTGGATCACCTGCGGACCTAAAAACATCAAAAATATTACAACTAAAAACGATACATTTTTCTTCATACTTAAATATTTATTCGCTAAAAATATAAAAGTTGGCTCAATAAGCAATACCGATATTATGTGAGCGGCGTAAATATTTCGTTAACGAAACAAAAATGTAAACGGATTAATTTTTAAAGGATCTTAATGATGCGAAAAAAGATGTTGCCTTTGTCAGACGAAACGGCATAACCGGCTGAAACGGTGATACGGTTGTAAGGGGTAAGAATAATGCCACCGCCAACTCCCGAATGCCAGGTATTTGATTGCTCGCCGGGCATCCAAACACGGCCAACATCATATAACGCCAGTAAACCAAGTTTACCATTGTATAAATAAGACCTTACATCTTTTACCCAACGAATCTCATTTTGGCTATAGGCGGTTGTTTTTCCAAAAAACCTGCTCCGGCGGTAACCCCTTAAAGTTTTACCACCTCCTATAAAATTATATTGATAAAATTCGGGGTCGCCGGATAGTGTGGCTCCACCAAGTTTAAAGTACAGCCCGAGGGTTTTTGTAAAAGGAAGAAATGCCTGCGCCACGCCCTCGTATCGAATAAATTTATTGCTGTTTTGTACATTATCCGTATAGGAAATACTTGCAGCAAATCCAAACCCTTTGGTAGGCAACAATGAATCATTTACGTTTAAGAAACTGTACTCTAATTCGGCGCCGGCAAATTGCCTTGTTTTGTAAAGATCGTTCACATAAGTAACAAGACCCTTGTTGAAAGCGGCATCATTTAACACCTGCACCGTTTGGTAAAAGCCTGACAAACTTATCTTTTGGTATCGGCCAATATTGTTGCTGAGACCGGTTTGGGCAATATATTCTTTAGTACGAAGCCTGTTAAAAATATCGTTCGTATCGGAATTTATGGTTTCATTGCCGAGGCCATAAAAATTGTTCCACCGTACAAAATCATAATTCGTGAATAAGTTCAGATCCCATTTTTTTATTACATCCGTAAATATTCCCTGGTAAGTTGCACTAAAAGCTTTTTCGTTAATGGAATATTTTACATTCAACTTCTGCTTAAAAGCAAAGGGAGCTTTTCTCCATGAATGTTTTATCGAGCCATATTCAAGGCCAACAAAAATGCGATCTTCGTTGCTGTAAAATAAAAGTGGTTTCAGCCCACTTTTGTTGTATCTGAAATCGTCGTATCTATAATTATTAATAGCAGAATCTTTTGAAAGATTGATGCATGTTTCAGATCCTTTAGTAATAATATTGCCCGGGTTATCGTATATTTTCACAGTGTGTGATGACCCATCAATTTTTGAAAGATCTTTATATTCATCTTTACCGGGCCCACCAATTAATCTTAATTTTATAGCATCGCCTGCATTGCCGCTTACCTCATAAACATCCGAGGCATCCAGTCCATATAAACGTATTTCTTTTGTTTCGGTACGGTAAAATGTACGGCAGTAAAAGGGCTCTTCCTTTATTTTACCTTCGTTGGTTATTTTGTAGATGTTTACCAGGGTTGACCCGTCGCTATTTCTTTTTATTTCAAATTTCTCATTATCGTTTGAGCCGGGCACGTCTACTTCTTTAGCTAAAAATAGATAATAGTCACGGGCATAAACAACCAGGTTGTTCCGCCTTTGTTTTAAGTTATTGATGATTTTATTGCCCGAAATGGGGAATATTTCCGGCGGTAATTGCTTTATGGCTGATTCTATTACATTATCTGTAAGTGCCTGCTGTATTTCAGTTGCCAAACTTATCCATTGCTGCTGCGTTACTTCATTGACCATCCGGCGGTCAAGATGCCTTGCAGGAAAATTGAAAGTGGTTACATTTTTCATGGCCGGGCCAAAACTTTGAAATTTTCCACCACCCAAGCCCTTAAGAGCGCCCACCAGCAAACCATCAAATTTTGTAAATGCCTGGTCTCTGTCACGGGGTATCGGTTTATAAATTGTTTTACCCCCCTGTTTATTAGCCGCCCATCTCCATTGGTCCTCATGGCGTCCCCAGTCGCCAATAAACATATCAAAAATGCGGGACCGTGCATATAATAACTGGTCAACCTGTATATCATTGTCCTTCGTCAAAGCTTCCAGTAAGTTATCTGTTCCAATAATTTTTTGAGAGTTGCCAAAATTGGAAGCATTGGCCCAGTTGCCATCCGCCCTTTGTTCAAACAGGTAAAGCGCATCGGCATATGCAGTATTAAATTCTCCGAGCCTGTCTTGCTTTGGCAGATAAATGATAACAGGGTTAGTATGCAATATGCCCACG
>JANOUJ010000452.1:0-8182 GCA_031416815.1 Chitinophagaceae bacterium | reverse complement strand
GAAAGTCTTTGTTGGTTTTTATAAGCATAGGCATATAATCTTAACCTACCCTCGTTATAAGCCCAGCCAATTCTGGCGCTGTTTACATGTGGGTCCTGCCCTTCTGTAAAGCCATAAAGCTTATTGATATCGTATTGATTCAGGGGATCTACTGTGGTATATATTGCCGAGCTGTCAAACTTTACTTTGAACAACATTTGGGAAATGGTTACAGGCTTTATGGTAGTCTTATCGCAGTAATGCTCGCCGGCTGCAATGTTATATTGAGTAAATATTTCTGCGGCTGGTATAATAACGGGCGGATTTACTGCAACTGTCTGCTCTTTTGTGCATCCGTTAATTATAATGAAAACGGTTAGGCAAATAAAGGTATATTTCATAGATTATATCTGGATTACCGATATAACGTATCACAGTGGCAAATTATTTCAAAATATAAAAAGATTTGAAACGTTGCTAATCATTCACCGCATCTATACCCGGTAAAATTTTACCTTCAAAATATTCCAGCAACGCACCGCCTCCGGTGCTTACATAGCTTACTTTATCCGCCAGCTTAAATTTATTGACGGCTGCCACACTATCGCCGCCGCCAACTAAACTAAATGCGCCATTTGCTGTGGCCGCAGCAACCGCTTCTGCAACTGCTTTTGTTCCGGCCTGAAATTTTTCCATCTCAAATACACCCATCGGCCCGTTCCACAAAACTGTTTTTGATTTGCCGATTATCTCATTAAAGATCCCGGTAGCCTTGGGGCCAATGTCCAGTCCCATCCAGCCATCCGGTATCGCATCGCTGGGTCGCACTTCGGTATTTGCATCTGCCGCAAACTTATCAGCTATAACAGAATCTTCCGGTAAATGAACGCTTACATTTTTTTGTTTTGCCTTTTCTAAAATGTCCAAAGCGGTTTGCAACCGGTCATCTTCACAAAGTGAAGAACCGATCTTACCGCCTCTTGCTTTTAAAAAAGTATAAGCCATACCACCGCCGATGATAATATCCGATGCTCTTTCCAGTAAATTTTCAATGATCAGTATCTTATCTGAAACCTTTGCCCCGCCAATGATGGCACAGAAAGGCTTTTCTGCCTCATGCAAAACTTTTTCAGCGCTCTTCACTTCATCATTCATCAGCAAACCAAACATTCTTTTTTCTGCAGCAAAAAATTTTGCGATAACAGCGGTTGATGCATGTGCCCGGTGTGCAGTACCAAAAGCATCATTCACATATACATCGCCAAGCTTGCTTAATTTTTCAGCAAAAGCTTCGTCGCCTTTTTCTTCTTCTTTATGAAAGCGAAGGTTTTCCAAAAGCAACACTTCTCTTGGCCTTAACATGGAAGCAGTAAGGCCAGCCTGCGAGCCGATCGCATCATCTGCAAAAAATACTTTAACCGCAGATTGCTCAGATTCTTTTGATTCCGCAGATTGAGAAGCATTTAATAATTCATACAGGGGTTTTAGCAAATGTTTTAATGAAAACTTATCTGTCGGGCCGTCTTTTGGCCGTCCCAAATGGCTCATTAAAATTACACTTCCTCCATCGGCCAGTACCTTTTTTATTGTAGGTATGGTGGACGTCATCCTTGTATCATCGGTAATATTAAAGTTCTCATCTAATGGAACATTAAAATCAACACGGATAAGGGCTTTGTGGCCTGCAAAATTAAAACCTGAAAATTTACTCATGGTCAAATGATTAATTAAAATAAAAACGCAGAGAAAAAGAGATCCAGAGTTTACGCCGACCATCTCTGCGAAATCTCCATGTACTCACTTTCTCTGCGGTTAAAAAATTTTATTTAGCACCACATCATCTTCCTTATAAAGCCGGACGATGTAAACGATATCTTATTTTATCAACCCTGCAAAGTGTTGCACCGTACGCACCAACTGGCTTACATAGCTCATTTCATTATCGTACCAGCTAACAGTTTTCACCATTTGTTTATCACCCATGGTCATCACCTTTGTTTGTGTTGCATCAAATAAAGATCCGAAGCTGATACCGATCACATCGCTGCTAACGATCTCGTCTTCGTTGTAACCAAAGCTTTCATTGCTGGCCGCTTTCATGGCAGCATTAATTTCTTCAACAGTTACTTTTTTATCCAGAATTGAATACAACTCGGTAACGGAACCGGTAATTACAGGTACTCTTTGTGCGCCACCGTCTAATTTACCTTTAAGCTCAGGCAAAACCAAACCGATAGCTTTTGCAGCGCCGGTGCTGTTGGGTACAATATTGGCAGCGGCAGCTCTTGCCCTTCTTAAATCACCTTTTGGATGCGGTGCATCTAAAGTATTCTGATCGTTTGTATAGGCATGAATTGTACTCATAATACCGGTAACAATGGTAAAATTGTCGTTGAGGGTTTTTGCCATTGGAGCCAGGCAGTTGGTGGTACAACTTGCACAACTGATCACCGTTTCGCTGCCATCTAAAATAGCATGATTCACGTTGAACACTACTGTTTTCAGATCTCCTGTTGCAGGAGCAGAAATAACGACTCTTTTTGCACCCGCTGTTAAATGTGCTTCAGCTTTTGCCTTATCGGTAAAGAAGCCGGTACACTCGATAACCACATCCACATTGTGGCTGCCCCATGGAATTTGAGCCGGGTCTTTTTGTGCATATACTTTTATCTCATCGCCGTTAACAACAAGGGCACTATCTGTAGATGTTACATCCTGACCAAACCGGCCCTGGGCGCTGTCGTACTTTAATAAATGAGCCAGCACAGCCGGGCTGGTAAGATCATTAATAGCTACAACATCAATACCATTCATATCATATATCTGGCGATACACCAAACGGCCAATGCGGCCAAACCCGTTAATGGCAACTTTTACTGTACTCATGTTCGATTAAAAATTAAAAATTAAAAATTAGAATTGCGGTGCAAAAGTACATTTTGTCAACATATAAACTGGGAATAATTGCAACACGTTTAAATTATTTGGCTGAAAAACTGCCGAACGTTATCTTTGCCGTCCTTTAGCAGGAAATGCCGCGTTGGTCAAGGGGTTAAGACGCCTCCCTTTCACGGAGGAATCACGGGTTCGAATCCCGTACGTGGTACAACAGTAAAGCCTTTCAGTAAATGAAAGGCTTTTTTTATTTTTACCTTATGGTAACTGTATATGTCTTGTTAAGTATAAATGATAAAGCAACCTATGTAGGTATGGCTCTAGATGCAATGAACAGATTAAAAGAGCATAATTCCGGTAAGAACCGATACTCAAAAGCCCACATCCCTTGGGAAATAATTTATATTGAACAATTTCCTGATTGGGCAACAGCAAGGGTAAGAGAAAAATATTTGAAATCTACTGCTGGCAAAAATTGGTTAAAAAAATATTTTGACGAAAATGGAGGAATCACGGGTTCCCTGCCTGCTTGACGCAGTCAGGCAGGGAATCGTACGTGGTACTACAGTAAAGCCTCCCGATAATTATCGCGAGGCTTTTTATTTTAAGTTATTGATTTATACTACTTCTTTGCCTCTTCCTTTCTGTAGGTATAAACCCGCTTTCTAATTTTTGTTGCCTTTCCTTTATCATCCCATTCTGTACGTTGTGTCCAGTTGCCTTTGTCATCATGCGTTTCGTAAGTATATTTTGTAACCTTGGTTGTGGTAGTATCTTTGGTGATGGTGGTATTGGAGAATTCTATTTGCTCTCCCTTATCGTTATACTTTGCTGCGCTGGTAGTTAATTCTTTACCCACACTGTCTTTTGTAGTAAATCCCATGAACATGCTTTTTTCATATTTACCCTGTCCTTCTTTTCTGAAAACACTGTCTTTGTCATATTCTTTCCAGCTAAGAACCTGCCCGAATTCATTTTGTGTAATGTTGGTATAATAAATATCAGGCTTGCCGGTAGAATCGGTTGTTTGGGCTAGTGTGTACTGGCCTTTTTCGTCCACCGTAACTTTCATTGAGCCTGAAGATTTGCCATCTTTTGTATCTGTGGCCCCAGTCCATAAACCATTTTCATGCCTTGTAAAGACGGATTCATTTTTTACTGTTCCTTTACTGTCTTTAGAAGTAAACCTGATAGAATTGCCATTTGCATCATACTGGGTAATATCAACGCAACAGGAATCCATTGCGCCCGCTTTTCCAGTACTGTCAACCTGATAAGGAGTTTCTTCAATCGTTTCAATATCTCCCTTCAGTTGATCATTGGCAAGATCGCTGTACTTTACAGATTTGTCACTTGAATTGTTACAGGCTGCAAATAAAAACAGGCCTGCCACAATGATTACGAGTCTTTTCATGTTAGTTTGGTTTATAAATTAATAAAAGTAGGGTTGTTTAAAGTAGTTAGACCACTAATGTACATATTATTTATTTAATTCCAAATCAGGCTTTTATGGCCAACACCGGCTCAAAAGCCTGCGTTGATAAAACCCGAATGCTTTTGTCGACCATTAATTCTAAAATAAAAACCTTTCATTTCTGAAAGGCTTTTATTTCTTTTTCAATTTTTTAAAACCAAATTTTATTTTCCTCCATCAAATTTCTTAAAGATGGTTTTTACACTCTGGTCAATCTCCTTACCAGTCATTTTACGGCTGTTAAGTTCATTGGTTGTCCAACCCTGCCAAACAGCTTTGTCGGTCCTGTTATCAATCATTGTAACTGTAACTGTGCCTTCTTTAACTGCTGTTGTATAGGTATCATACCCCTGAAATTGCGAAGGGTAATAGAAAGTATTCACCCTTCCAGTATAACGGTTGTAATAACTACGGGTGTAAGAGGGAGAATACACAGCATCTCTCTGCTCCCTTTCGCTTCTTTCCACCAATAATTCATAGTTTACCATTATATCAGGGTTCTTAGTTACTTCCTTCCAGCCGATCTTTTGCAATTGGTTGTTTACAGCATTGCGGATATTTGCATCGGCAAGTTCACTTTTACCCTCTTTTTTTACTTCTTTTGTTTCAGGTTTTTCAACCCAGGCATAAGTATTATACTTGCTGAAGTCGGCAGACTTGTCCCGTTCTACATGGGCTGTGCTGGCACAACCAGTAACAAGCAGTGTTGCCGACATAACCACTGCAGAAACCCAAATCATTGATCTGATCTTCATAATTAGCTCCTTTTTTTTAAAAGTTTTATAGAATACATTCTGCTTATAACAGTTGCAAAAACTATGCTGTAGCCTAAAATAGAAGCCTCACGCTAGTGAAAGAAAACTTAATGTTTGGGATAAGCCATGAAAACGGCTGTTGAAGAGAAAGGATTGTTAAAATAGTGATTAAATTTTTATCCGCCATGGCCAAAAGTTTTGAATGATTGCAGGTTGATACAGTTGTGTCGACTACCGACCGGTTGTAAAACCAAAAAAAAAGTGATTGCCAAAATGGCAATCACTTTAAAAAAATAGCATCACCCGTTTATTGAATTACTACTTTTGCGCTTGCTACACGTTTACCGGTATTATTAAATAACGCTACCAAATAAGTACCGCTGCCCGCCGATCTCATATCAACATACATACGTTGGTATGGCCCTGTAATGGGATAGGCATTGCTGTATACCATTGCGCCTTTTGAATCAAATATCCGCAGCGTATGTGTATTGGTTGCTGAACTGCTGTGATAAATCACATCAAATTGTCCCGTGCTGGGATTTGGTAAAATAAATAACCTGGCTGATGCGGAATCGGCGATGTTCACCAAGGCAGATGTATTGCTGCAATTACCGCTATTGGTAACCCTTACAGTATAACTGCCCAACTGATCGAGGTTTACATTTATTGAATTACCTGTTGCTCCGGGTACAGCAATACCATTTTTCAACCACAAATAGGTATAAGTGCCTGCCGGTGTAACATTAGCTGTAAGCGTTGTCTTCAATCCAGGTAAAAGCCTGGTATATGGCGCAGCCGAAATAGTAACTGCCGGCTGTGGACTGATTGTTACCGGAATAGCAGCCGATGCATCTGAAACACATCCATTGGCATTTGTAATTGTTACTGTATAGTTACCACTTGTTGAAACTGTTATGGATTGAGTTGTAGCACCGTTACTCCACAACCAGGAGCTGCCGGCCGATGCATTGAGTGTAACTGTATTTGGCTGGCAAACCGCCGTTGGCCCTGCAGCGGTAACTGAAGCTGTAGGCTTAGGATTAACTGTAACTGCAATAGCGGCTGTTGTACTTGTACAGGTTGATGTAGTTACAGTACAGGTGTAATTGCCAGATACTGTTACAGTAATTGATTGCGTTGTTGCACCATTACTCCAACTGTATGAAGTGCCACTACTTGCAGTAAGCACTACACTACCGCCCTGGCAAAAAATTGTAGGCCCACCTGCTGATGCAGTTGCTCCTGGTACACTTGTTATTGTTAATGTTACCGGAGTACGTGTTGCACTTCTGCAAGATGAAGCATTTTCTACACTTTCAGCATAATAGGTAATTGTTCCAACTGTATTGAGTATTGGATTGGAAACTACTGAACCACCTGTTGCTGCATTGTACCAAACAACTGAATGGCCTGCAGGAACTGTTGCTGTTGCGGTTAAAGTTGGTACAGGGCCACCAGAGCAAACTGCCTGCGACTGATCACCACCTGATGTTGGACTAGCAACCGCAGAACTGCCAACCGTTACCGGTAATACTGATGGGGAAGTGTTGCAGGTTCCGTTACCGGCAGTTACGCTAACATTTCCACTGGTACTACCGCCGGGGTAATTTATTGTAATTGCAGTGGTCCCTTGTCCGCCTGCGATATTTGCACCGGGTGGTACAGACCAATTATAAGTTGTAGCACCGGGTACAGCCGAAATTGAATAAGCAAGGTTGGATGGTGTACCGCATATTGTATTTTGCCCTGTAATAGCGCCAGGAGTTGGAAGCCCGCCACCACCATTTGAAACGGTTACATTAATCGCATTTGATCTTTCACTTTCGGCAGCGGTTGTGTTATTCTTCGCCCTAAGGTGAAACCACATACTTAAATTAGGTGTAAGTCCGGTAGCGGTATAATTGGTTCCGCTAATATTGGTTGCCAGTGTTTCAAAATTACCTGTTGTTGTATTCAACTTCATAATATCGTAAT
Organism: Chitinophagaceae bacterium; assembly: GCA_031416815.1. GTDB lineage: Bacteria > Bacteroidota > Bacteroidia > Chitinophagales > Chitinophagaceae > Ferruginibacter. The sequence continues at coordinate 1,102 of JANOUJ010000452.1, read as the reverse complement.
GCGTTGCGTTTGCAACTGCTGTCCAATTAAAGATCACTTCGCCTGCAACACAACTTACGCCTGAACCGGTAAAGCCGGTTGGGGTACCCAGTATCTTAAAAGTTGCATCACTTTGATCTGTTAATGAACCACTTGTTACTCTAATTAATGCGGTTGAAGTATTTGCTGTTGGCACACTCCAGCTCAACCGGGTTGTACTTGCGGGTACGGTTGATGAAATAGTTGTCCAGTTTGATCCGCCATCTAATGAATATTCAACAGTTTGGTCTGAGGTAACGCCGGAATTATCCCAGGTAATTACCTGAGAAACTGAAGGATTAAATTGCTCGGCACCATTTGGATAAATTACTTCAATATAAGGTTGGTTAATATCCCAGGTAAGTGCATAAGCTTGATTTGGGCCTGTAGCAACTGCTTCGCCTATTACCCTTAATGTATAGGTACCCGCTGGCGGGTTGGAAATTGTTACCTGCTCTATATTGCTGATATTATCATCTGCTTGTGTTGCTGCCAATGCCGGGTTAGTTGGATCCAAAATCCAGGGCAATGTTGTAGTAGCGCCTTCAATAACTCTTAAATCCAGATTATTAACCAATGCAAAACTTGCATTGGCTGCAGCAGCCGGATCGTTCCAGGTTAGCATTACCCTTAAACGGGATGCGCCTGCCGGAACAGTAATAGTAACATCATTGGTCGAGCCTGTGGTAATTGTATTTAATGCATACCGGCTTTGCTCCAGCACTTTTACTGCAGCCAAGGCATTTACACGGCCAAAACCAAAACGGTAATCGGGCCCGGAGGTGCCCAGATCGTGTGCAGTATTACAGGCAATATTTTTAATGAGTGAAGATGGAGGAAGAACGTTTGCATTAAGTTGTTTGTAGCGTTGGGCAAGCAAAGCTACAGTACCGGTAATACCTGGGGTAGACATTGATGTACCCGAAATAGTGCCGTAAGTATTTAAAGGAGTATAGGTAGAAAAAACATTGCTGCCCATCGCTACAATTTCGGGTTTAACCCTGCCATCATGTACAGGGCCGCAACTGCTGAAAGAGGAAAGTACTTCATCTGTAGTTATACTTCCAACTACCACATTATTTTT
>JANOUJ010000451.1:0-2619 GCA_031416815.1 Chitinophagaceae bacterium | reverse complement strand
TAAGCAGGCCGCTGAATGGAAAGCAAATCTTTTGTACATGTCTTACTTGTTTTTAAAAAACAGGATATAAAAGTAGAACAATGTTTGTTTATAGATCTTAATAAGAAGTTAAGTGGTTATAAACCGGGAGGCGTGTAGGGTTAGCATTGCTGGTTAGTAATTGTTGCTTTTTAGTGTTCCCGAAAAATTAAAGTAAAAAAGAGGGAACCTACTTCTTCCCATCTGCAAGGCTCTTTAAAAAATCAGCCGCTTCGTTATTCATCCTTGTAGCTGTAAGTTTACCTTCTGCCAGGTGCAAAAAATGGTGACAACCATCTGCTGAAAAGTTAAATGATATATCACCTGCCAGGCTTCCTTTTTTGTAAAACATGGCCTTGCCGTCATACCCGCATTTGAATTGGTCCGTTTCTTTTGCGCCGGCAAATTGAAGCAGTTTTTCTATGGCATGGGGCTCAGTTGTTTCAACTATTTTTATGATGGAATCCGTTCCTGGAAAGTTAAACCTTACAGCGAGGCTGTCGCTGCCCTCCAGATTTTTAACCAGCGGTGAATTATTGCAGGAAATAAGTAGCAGGCCGGTAACAAATAATATCATTAGTTTCATTAACAGTAATTTCTACTAAGATAAAAAATAGATGAATGCTGCCGGAAAATAAAATATTAGAAAAACTTTCTTTTACGCCGATCGGAGAACATTGAGAACAGTTTTTATTTACCAGCCGTCAGGTTCTCATCTGCCCCATTATTAGGAAGATATTTCATGAGGACAGTTTGCGCCGTAAGGGGATTAACCCGCTGTATACTCAAGCGGCCGGTTACCGCATGGTAAGCCTTTGACCGGTTGGTAACAAAAGGGCCGTCCATAAAGCTTTCGTCACCGCTTTTTGAGAGGTCAAGCACATTAAGTTGTATAATATTTTTGGTTTGCTCAGCAGGGAAATTGTTCTCAAGCCATTTTGCATCCTGCATCACTATTTTGCCGTCCTTTGCTAAACGTACGCTCATTTTTTTAACGCCGTAATACCTGGTTTCGCCATTTAAGTACGAAGTGTGGGAATAGCCGACATACTTACCTTTTTCTTTACTGATCACAATTTCATATTCAAGAGCTTGCTTGGTGGAATCGTTGTACATGGTTCCTTTCCAGAGGCCGGTCAGATCCTGGCAAAAGCCAAATACAGGGCAACATAGCACTGAAAGTAAGAGGATAATTGGTTTCATAGGTGTGGTTTTATCGGTAATTATTAACAGATAACGTAAATCCGTACTATTTATTTTAAAAATTCAGGCTTTTTTTAATTGTTCTTTTTAATTCTCCTGAATGAATCAATTAGGCAGTCCAAAAAGTAAAAATATTATCTGCAATACTTTTCAACTATTCATTAACTTCCGTTTAAAATAATAAAGCATGACCATTAAAAAACCATTGCTGCTGCTTATTGCCTGTTGCACGTTGTATACCATTGTAGCCCAGGACAAGAAGGACGCTAAAAAATGGGACGTAAACAATCCTGAAGGAAGCTATAAAGAAGTAAGTTTTACAACAAACGAGGGCACCTGGATGAACCTGGATGTATCGCCCGATGGAAAAGAAATAATTTTCGACCTGCTGGGTGATCTTTATACCATGCCTGCGGCCGGCGGTACCGCCACGGTGTTAAGAGGCGGACATGCATTTGAAGTGCAGCCAAGGTTCAGTCCTGATGGTAAAAAAATATTGTTTACATCTGATGCCGGTGGCGGCGATAATATATGGGTGATGAACAGGGATGGAAGCAAAGCCACGCAGATAACTAAAGAAAGTTTTCGCCTCCTGAACAATGCTGCCTGGAGTCCTGATGGGGAGTATATTGTTGCCCGTAAACACTTTACCAGCACCCGTTCACTTGGCGCAGGCGAAATGTGGCTGTATCATATCAGCGGCGGTGGCGGATTGCAGTTAACTGTACGCAAAAATGATCAGCAGGATGTTAACGAACCAGTGTTCTCTCCGGATGGGCGATATGTTTATTACAGCGAAGACATGTATCCTGGTGGATCTTTCCAGTACAATAAAGATCCAAACACCCAGATATTTGCCATTAAACGTTTTGACCGTGACAAGGGAACAAATGAAACCGTGACCGGTGGCCCGGGTGGTGCGGTGCGTCCCCAAATTTCGCATGACGGCAAATGGCTGGCATTTATAAAACGAGTAAGAACAAAAAGCGTTTTATATATTAAAGACCTTGCTAACGGAGAAGAATGGCCTGTGTACGATAAACTTAGCAAAGACCAACAGGAAGCCTGGTCGGTTTTTGGACTTTATACGGGTTATTCATTTACACCCGATGACAGGAGCATTATTATTTGGAGCCACGGAAAAATTGTAAAAGTGGATGTAAACCGTGCCAACACAGCAACCGAAATACCATTTACCTGCAATGTTAAACAACGCTTGTATGAAGTGCCCCGTTATCAGCAGGAATTGAACCCGGAGACCTTTAAAGCCCATGTGATCAGAAATGCAACCACTTCGCCTGATGGAAAAACCATCTTGTTCAATGCCGTGGGATACCTTTGGAAAAAAACGCTACCCGATGGTAAACCTGAAAGACTGACCAATAGCAATGATGCGGC
>JANOUJ010000450.1:0-4761 GCA_031416815.1 Chitinophagaceae bacterium | reverse complement strand
AAAAATTCTTTTATCATCATACTTATCTGCTTTGCTGGCCCAGCGTATACGTTGGTTGAAAAAATCTTTTACAGAATTTACCGGTGCCGTTTGTACAATGGCGTCTTTCGATTTTAAAAACAGCACCCTGTCCGGATGAAGTGTATAGATCTTATGCATCAGCAGCATATCATCGCCGCTGGCAATATTGTCAATACCGGTAAAGCCGCCCACTTCTGTAAATGCTTTTTTGGTGTAGGCCATGTTGGCGCCATTGCACATGCTGTGTATCTTTTTATGTACAGATGCACCGGTGATGCCCTGCAGTGTCATAAAATCGAGGCCCTGAAAAAATTCAATGAATTTATTGCTGCAGTCGATGGCAACAGGCGCTGCAATAAATACCGGCTCATAATGTTCATAAAATGCAACGATAGTTGACAGCCAGTTTTCGTTTGCAAAACAATCTGCATCGGTTATAACGATCAGTTCGCCGCTTGCATGAGCAACAGCAATTTCAATAGCTTTCTTTTTGTAAGCGTTTAATTTATCATCCACAAAATCCTTTAATGAAATAAGCTTTACATTTTTGCTTTCATAAGATCTTATAATTGCAGGCGTATTATCGGTTGAATGATCATCAACCACCAGCACTTCAAATAAGTCTGTTGGGTAAGTTTGATTGCAAATTGAATCCAGGCAACGCCCGATAAATTCTCCTTCATTACGGGCAGGAATAATGATTGAAATGCGGGTTTGAGGTTTGTAGATTGTTGTTGGTTGTTTGTAGTTGGAAATGGCCAACCAGCTTTTCCAATAGTACAGAATTAACAATACATATAAGCCGAATATGACCAGTAAAAAGATGAGTAAAGCTTGCTGCATGTTGGTTTGCCGTACAAGTGAGTGACACAACGATGTTGATTAAAGCTATTCAGCCAGGTAAATAATTATCAACTTTATGGGGTTGATCTGCAGATAGCTTCGTCGTGCCTTCTCGCTATGACGGGAAGACAAAAATAAATTTTAAAATTTCAAACGAATGATTATCTTTGTTTAGTTGCATAAACAACTATATGCCAAACAACCAATTTAAAAAAGGAGAGCTCTACAGCTTTATAACCGGTAAGGCCAGCACGGCCATTGGCAGGCGATTACAAAAGAATTTTAAGCAGGCCAATGTGGAAATAACCATTGAGCAGTGGAGTGTGTTGTATCATTTGTGGAAGGAAGATGGCATGAGCCAGCAACAATTGTGCGATGCAACGTTCAGGGATAAGCCAAGCATAACCAGGCTGGTTGATAACCTGGAAAAACTGATGCTGGTAAAAAGAAATGCATCCAAAGAAGACCGGCGTAAAAACCTGATCGTCTTAACTGCCGAAGGCAAACAACTGGAAGCGCATTGTATGGAAATTGCCAATACTACTTTGAATGAAGCGCTGCAAGGCGTAACAAACGGGCAGATCGAAATTGCGAAGGAAGTATTGCAGATGGTGTATGATAACCTGGCCCCCTGAACTTCGTTCGTTCTTTTGCAAAGAACCCCCAAGGGGGAGTAAAGGCAAGGGCTCTAAGAATCCGGCTTATTTTATAAACAAAAACATTCTATTATAAAAACAAAAACCTTTTAAATAATCATACTCTGTAAAGCCCCTCCTTGGGAGGGGTTTGGGGAGGCATTAAATTTTTACTATGAGCACAGCAGCAACCACAACCACCACACCCCTTAAAGGCGGCGAATGGTTAATTAAAGAAAGCAATGCTTTTGAAACCTACACCCCTGAAGATTTTAACGAAGAGCAGTTAATGGTTAAAGACATGTGTTTGCAGTTTTTAAGTGCAGAAGTGTTGCCTATCATTGACCGCATTGATAAAATGGAACCGGGCCTGATGCCTGGCCTGATGGAAAAAGCCGGTGAGCAGGGATTATTGGGTGCTTCTATACCCGAAGAATTGGGTGGGCTGGGAAAAGATTTTATTACCTCAACCCTTGTTAACGAAGGCTTGGGTGGCGGCTTCTCTTTTAGTGTGGCCATTGCGGCTCATACAGGTATTGGTACTTTGCCCATTCTGTATTTTGGTACCGAAGAGCAAAAGAAAAAATATATTCCAAAACTATCGAGCGGCGAGTGGAAAGGTGCTTATGGTTTAACCGAACCAAACAGCGGCAGCGACGCACTGGGTGCAAAAACAACTGCAATGCTTAGCGAGGATGGGAAAAATTATATCCTTAACGGTCAAAAATGCTGGATAACCAATGGCGGTTTTGCCGATGTATATACTGTGTTTGCAAAAATTGACGGTGACAAATTTTCTACATTTATTGTAGAACGCGGCATGGAAGGATTTACACAAGGACCGGAAGAACACAAGATGGGTATCAAAGGATCATCAACCGTGCAGTTGTATTTCCAGGATTGTAAAGTGCCGGTGGAAAATTTATTGGGCGAGATTGGCAAGGGCCATATCATCGCCTTTAATATTTTAAATATTGGTCGGTTAAAACTGGCAGCTGCAGCAATTGGTGCATCAAAATGGGCATTAACAGATACCGTTAACTATGCCAACACACGTGAGCAGTTTAAAACAGCCATCGCCAATTTTGGCGCCATAAAATATAAACTGGCAGAGATGGCCACCCGCATTTTTGTAAGTGAAAGCGCCCTGTACCGTACCGCTAAATGGGTAGATGATAAAGAAACCGAACTGGCTGCTGCCGGTAAAACCTTTGCCGAAGCCTTATTGGGCGGTGCCGAAGAATATGCAGTAGAGTGTGCCATTTTAAAAGTGCATGGCAGCGAAGTGCTGGACTATGCTGTGGATGAAGGGGTGCAGGTGCACGGCGGCAATGGGTTTAGCGATGAATACCCCATAAGCCGTGGTTACCGCGACAGCCGCATTAACCGCATTTACGAGGGCACCAACGAAATTAATCGCCTGCTTACTGTGGATATGATATTAAAAAGAGCGATGAAAGGCAAACTTGACCTGATGGGCCCAGCCATGGCCGTTAGCAAAGAGCTTATGAGCATACCGGAGTTTGGTAATGATGATGAAACGGCTTTTGCAAAAGAAAAGAAGACCATCCTGAATATGAAGAAAAGTATTTTGATGGTAGCCGGCGCTGCCGTGCAAAAGTTAATGATGAAGCTGAACGACGAACAGGAAATACTGATGAATATTGCCGACATGGCCATTGAAACCTTTGAAGCAGAAAGTACCCTGCTGCGCATTATGAAGATGGTTGATAAGCAGGGCGAGGCCCAATCGCAGGTGCAGATAGATATGATGCGTTGTTACCTGAACGATGCGGTTGACAAAGTGAACAAAGCCGGCAAAGAAGCCATCAATGCATTTGCAGGTGGTGATGAGCAACGCATGATGCTGCTGGGCTTAAAACGCTTTACAAAAACAGAACCCTTCAACAGTAAAGATGCAAGAAGAAGAATTGCAGATAAGCTGATCGCAGAAAATAAGTATCCCTGGTAATAACAGCTAGCCAATATTGACAAACCCACTTCGTAATGAGGTGGGTTTTTTATTGCACCATAAACAGTTTTTGTACTGGCACAGTTTTGGTATACTGGTAAACATTGATCGGCTTCACCGGAATTTCTAAAAAAAATCAAATGGCTAAAAAAGTTGCAAAAAAAGCAGTTGCCCCTGCAGTCAGAAAAGTAGCTCCTAAAAAAGCAGCTCCTAAAAAAGTAGCTCCTAAAAAAGCAGCGGCGAAGAAAACTGTAAAAAAAGCAGCGAAAAAAAAACCGGTCGACGAAAAAACAAGGGGTAGAAAAGCTGCACCTAAAACTTCGCCGGCAGCTAAGAAAGTTACAGCTAAGCCTGCCCCGCAACGAAAGCAAGCTACCAAGTCAGGTTCTGTAAATAAAAAGAAAGCAAGGCCTGAAAAAGTAACTGCTCCACAGAAGAAGATCGCAGGATCCGCATCAGCCAAGGGGCGCAGGCACGCAGGGGTAAAGCCTGCATCTTCACCAGGTAAAGAAAACCAGGCGGCGGCCTCTGAACTTTCGGAAGAAATGCATGAGCAGGTTGTTCACGGGGAAAAACAAAGCCAGTCGAAAATGCGGTCAGCCGAAGGTGCAAAAAAGCTTGAAAGAAAAGAAGATCCGATAATGGCTTTTGATATGCACATGGCCCAAAAAGCTACATCAAAGGGAGACCGGAATAATAAGATGCGTATCTCCTCAACAGGGCAGAGACCGTTACGGCCTTCAGGAAAAAAACCTTTGTGGTAAATAAGCACAACAACTCCATATATATCGTGAAGTGACGGAAACCTTTTGATAAAGCTATAGATGTATCAAAAGGCAACGGTGAAAAAAGATTGGCTGAGAAATCGGCTGATCTTTTTTGTTTTTAACGTTGTTTAAAGGATTGTATTTTCCAGCTGGTGTTTATAAAATGTTGTTTGTGGAAAAATTTACCGGTGTGCGGTGTTAATTATCCCCGTAATTTTTTAGATGGGAGTAAACCGGGGATGGCACGATCGTAGATATCGTACCAGGTGTTGATCTTTAAAAATACATAAGATCAACCATTATTAGGGTTGCGGTTGTGTTCTTTCTTTTCCGATGCTGATTGTTTATGCGTTTGCATAAAAGCCAGTTTCCGCATATAGAAGGCATAATCCCGTGCATGAACACGGCCTTGCAACGGATGCTGCTGAAAAAAAAGATCCAGTTTTACCTGTGACGGGCATAATGTGTACTTTATCATGATAGGTCTTTTCATTTATATAAAACAAAAGCGTGCCAGATTTTT